>JASFEL010000013.1:0-9436 GCA_050124855.1 Candidatus Thorarchaeota archaeon
GCTGGAGTTGGTATCGTTGATGTCTTGGATTATCTGCTGGAGCGTTCCGTTCATAGAGTAAAGCTCATTCATTATCGTGGCATTGAGAACATTATACCTATCCTGGTTCGAGACATTAAGGTCTTGGATGTCCTGCCGTATCAGGTAAAGCTCGGACATTATTGTGCCGTTGTGAGCATCAAGCCTTCCGATTATGCTGGTATTTGCATCCACAAGAGCATTGTAGAGACTGGAATTAGTCAAGGCAATCTCAGCAATTATGCTGGCATTGGCATCCACTATAGCTCCCCAAAGGCTCGTGTTCATATCTGAAATCTCGGTCTGGAGACCATAAAGCTTCGTCATGATTGTGCCATTGTGAGCATCCACCCTGGCTATTATACTGGAATTACTATCAACAATAGCCTGGTATAAACTGGAGTTCACAGAACTCAGGTTAGCAAGCATCTGGTCAAGTTTTGTGTGAATTGTTACATTCATCTGGTCGAGCCTATTATAAATCGGAGTGTAATTGAAATACGTCAAGTTCTTGCTGTCGAAGTTCCAGACATCATAAGCTGAAAGGTTAACCATACCAGTGACCCATTCATAAGTTTGGTTGGCTGTGTCATTGATGTCCTGAAGGTAAGCCTGTATCTCGGTCAGGTTGTTTGAAAGCTCGTTGACCTGGAAACCCCAGATGTCATAAACCGTATCGTTGGTTATGTGAACAGTTCCATTTATCACTGAGAGATAGCCAAGTATCTCTGTAAAGTTGCCTGCAAGGTAGACCTCAAGAGTATCTATTCTGTCGATGACCTCAGTAAAGTTTATGTATGTCAGGTTTCTGTTGGGATAGTTCCAGACCTCTTGGGCAGTCAAGTTCGTGAGATTGTTAAACGAGCCGTTTATGAAATTTGTCAGATTTGTGAAATGGTCTTCGACATGAAGTTCACCCGAACCCTTGACATCAATTATCACACCACTTTCTGTCTGGATTGCCAAAGCAAGCCAATTATCATACTGGTCAAAATTCTGGAGCTTAACTGATGTCAAACGGAGCTTGATTTCACCACCAGAGCTTATGAAATCAAGAGGACTGTCCACTATGGAATTTCCGAGATAGTCATTGATACCAGTCGGGTAACCCGATGATGCAAGACCAGAGAAAGTCATCCAGTTAGGCAATTCATACCAAGACCCGCTTGTATAGTTCCAGGCACTCATGTTAAGGTCTGCCGATGCAGAAGTCTCGCCAAGGTAATGGTAAAATATGCTCGTTATGGCTGACTGGTTTATTCCGAAACTTGATATGTTCCATGTGTAATTGGCTTGACAATATTTCATCCCACCAGAACCTACGCCAGAGGTGCAGGCAGTGTAAAGGTAGTCATTCGGGTTGTTGAGAACGACAGTATTGCCTGTGTATGCACCAATATACACCGACCTGTTAGAGCCTGTAGTGCTGTCCGATGGGTAAATCCAAAACTGCTGAAACGTGTATGAACAACTTGCCGAAATCATGTAAACCCCAGTCACGTTTGGCATGTTCAAGTCATAATAATAGAGACCATCAGAACCGTTCAGGTAAACCAGAGGAGCATTCGTAAGCAGGGCATCGTGGGTTGCATTAGGCTGGTTCGGGTAATATACATCCATGTAGCAAGCACCATCGTTAACAGGAAGACCCTGAGTGTCCTTTAGCTGAAGAAAAATCGTTCCTCGGTCATCTATCTCATACTCAGTTCCCATGACACCAACATCGCCAATGGGAATGTTGTAATAGGTCATCCTTGCCCTTGAGTAGACATTCTGGGCTGTCTTGTCAACACTAAAACCGACATCAATATTGCCACCAGTGAAGTTGAACTGGTTCGCAAGAGAGGTGCAGTCAAAAGAGAGTTCATAATTTGCAGTGTCAATGCTTGGGGTTGTCCAGCTTGTTGGTGTGCAATCAAAAAGAGTTCCTGTTCCTGTCTTCCTGATTTTGGCAACAACCTGAGTGCTGGCCTGGAAATCTCCTCTCATGACAAGCTCGAAAGAGATGACATCATCTATCCTGTCTGGTGGCTGGACATTAATTGTTGTAATGTAAGGACTTCCAGCAGATGTTGGAAGGGCTACGTAACCAACAGGAACTTCAACTGTCTTGAGGGTCTGGTCTGCAAGAACAGTCCCCATCATGAAGACAACCAGGACTGCCAATGCTCCTGTTGTCCCCAACATTATGCTCAATGTCTTGTTTGGAAGTTTTTCTCTCATGTTAATTACCTATGAACGGAACTACATATACAATTATCGCTAAAAGTGCTGGCACAGTGACCACGAGCCAAATCCACCACGGGATAGCACCGCAACCAGTGAATAGAATGGTCATGATAGCCCATCCGTTGGTCAGGGCTGTCCATGCATTGGTCTCATTAACAGGTATCTCATCAAACTGTGCCTGGATTATATCGTATTCGGGGCAATCAAGCTCTACCATGTATGAAGCATATCCTATGAGAAGGAGCAATACAATTATCTGTGATGTTATCAGAAAGTAAAATGTGTTTAAATTCCCTTTCATGCATCCCATACTCCTCTCTTTTCAACATACATACCCTACCCCTACCCACCTGCCATCGAAGATGAAATCATCTTGGCAAGATACAACCCAATCCCTATGATTATCACCAGGCCAATGAACGGGTCTACATAACCCAGGGGTATGCCAATCATATACATCACGAACATGCCTGCCATACCAAATTGAGGGGTGGGCTGTGCATTTGGGCTTATCCTTGCTGGAATATATGTAAGGACTGCACCAATTATCAATGACAAGAGCGTCCACAGGAACAATGATGTCAACAACCACTGCAACCAGACTGGAAGAAGAGACCTGACAGTGTTCTCAAGAGAGCCTACAGCTTCGGCACATTCACCCTCATCTTGGTCACAGTTGCCCTCGCAAATAGTATAGCTTATGCTACAATCACTATTACATATAACAGATATATCGGTGAAGTTGTAGTAAAGGCCATCAGCACTTGTAGTGTAAGTCCAGCCTGTTGGTGTAACATAAACATCAGCTATTGTCTTTCCAAGAAAGTCAAGTTGTGCCTTAGATATGAAATTATCCTCAAGCCCACCACCAACACATGAAGCCTCTCCAACATTACCCAAACCACAACTGAAGCTACCTGACAAAAGATTGAACTGTGAACCACTGATATATGTGTATGCCTTAGCTGTAAATGAAGACCCTTGCTCGCATTCCCTAAGTTCCTCACAAATTCCAGCAGTCTGGTTACATTCAACAGCACAGTCATATGTCACGTTCTTGCACAAACCATCTGCTCCACACCTTCCCCATACCATGGTATCAGCATCGACACAGCTATCTGGACACTGGCTATCCTTGGTGCAGGACTGTGTTGTAGCAACATCAAAACATCCTACAAGGTCATCACAAAAAGTTGCCAACTGACAGTTGGATATATTATACTGACACAACCCACCTGAACATGCAGTTGTTTCTGCATCATAGAAATACTTACCTATGCAAGTGCTTTCAGGGCAATCACAATTACTGTCACAAATCAAAGTATCTATTGCAAAAGGAAGGAAGAATATATGGTCATCCCTTTCATCATAGCTCAGGTTGTGCCATTCCGTAATGACAGAGCCGTTGGGAAGGGTCAAATCAAGCGTTATGTTCACAGGCTCAGAGCTATGGTTGAACTTATACTCCATCGGGAACTCGTCATAATCAGTCCTTGTTTGTGGGACATCGTTAACCATGACCTGTATGAGGTCAGGCCCGCTTGCATTTATCTCATAATTGCAAGGTGAAATCTCTATGGCACTACCTATCTGGAGAGATACATTCAAAAACATCCCGCTATCATACAAGGTCTCTTGGGTCGATGTTGTGAAAGACCAGTCATTCCATCTTCCAGCAAGGTCACCCTTGACTGGAACAGGTATAGTCCCGCTACTATCAACAAACCCTGACTTCTCGATACTATAACTTGTGGCTACACCAGTCCCGTCAGTCGAGAAGTCTATAATACACTCGCTGGTGTTCCTTCGCTCAAGTGTTGCCCCGCTTATGGTCTGTAGCTCAAAGGTTGTCTGTCCATTACTGTCAGTCGTGTTCGTCCCCTCACCAGGAATGGTAACATTAGCCCCCGATATTGGAAGATTTGTATCAGTCCTCACCGTAAAGGTGTGTGTGTAAGGGGTATCAGCATAAAGAACAGTTACAGTCAACCCGTCATCAACACAGCTATCGTTTATGTCAACATAATCAACCCAAGAGGAAGGTCTGTTACTCCCTGTTATTATAAGCTGGTTGTTATACTGGCAAGGCGAATTAAGAGTAAACAACTCCCCCGAACCGCTATCATAATAATCTGCTCCAGTGCAATTCGCATAAAGGACTACGCTTGCCTCTCTCCCAGTAGTGCTTTCAACATTTATCTGGTAATTGGTCTCGCTGTGTATCCAAACCCCGTCATTGCCCCTGTCACCTGCACTGTTCCTCTCCCAAATGTAAAAACTGGTTGTCCCACCTATGTCACTATCTGACTGGTTTATGCTTTCATTGGTCGGATGTCCAGCCTCAGTATAGACAGCAGAAGTTGTTCCATAAGACACAAAATCAGTCGTGGCTGAACGCTGAATTGTCCCGTTCACATAAGGAACTGTGAAATTCTTGAAATATAAATTACCCACAAAATAATGCTGTAGCCAATCATCCTGCGGTGAAGGGAGAGTATCAGTTGAAACATCCTGGTTCATCTCACCTGTCTGGCAGAAGTCAATCTGGCCCTCTATGTCATATCTCCAATCTGAGCCTGTCCAGTATGCAACAGCAGAAATGTTATCAACATTCCACCCGCTTGGTGGGTAAGTGCAAGACTGGTAAGCTGTCCCATGGAGATTTGTCATGTGCATCCTTGGTGAGGTCGTGTTTGTCACATCATAATTATATTCACAAAAAATACCGTCTACATCAAGACCTGAATTTGCCCCCATGCATGCCTGGATACCCCAAAGATTTGTTGCGTTGTCATCCTGAAACTTATACGACCCAGTATAGCCGTAACTGCAACCATAGTTGCTACCCTTATAGTTAGTTTCAGAAAAACAATTATAGCTGATTGTCTCTCCATATGTCTGGAGAGGAGTTACAAGAGGAGCAGAGGGGGTATAAACATGAGGAAGCATTTGTGCAGGGCCAGCACCATCAATGTCCTCTGTGAAAGCCACATAAACCGTAGTCCTGAAAACCATGTAAAATGCCCTCTGGTCATCAAAATATTCCACATCATATGGAAGTTCTGAACCAATTTCATTATAGAGTGGCATCTCATAACTGGCTGATATTCCACCAGGGATAGTTCCTATATTCTGGATATGGGTCTGGAACTTGTCAACAGACCAGACCATACGAACACCAGTGCCACCGTCAAGAAGGCATGTGTCGTGAAAAAGAGCGATACAATGAGAGCCATCATCATTACAGGCTATCTTGGGGTCAAGCGGTGTTCTCTCAAAAGGCCAGACACCACAATAAAGGTCAGCACTTATCGGTATCATAATACTGTCAGTTGAGATATTATAAGCTCCAGCAGAAACAACACCCACATTTGAGATTGAAACCAATAACATGAGAGCAAATATGGTTGTTATCAGGACTGCTCTATTATGTGACATACTATTATAATGGGAACAAATTAATTTAAACGTTCTCATGGAATTGACCCCCAACTTTCTGGAGTTTTAGCCGAATTGCCTGGATAAATCTATCTCTGTCGTCAGTTTTTGGGACATAAAACAAGCATGAAGAACCCTGTGTGTAATCAGAACACGATACACACTTGTTCAAATCTGCATCAGGCATCAGTTTGCCATCATTAAAAGTAGAGCCGTTTTCCAAATAAGAAGATTTCCATATACATATGTCTGTTTCATCCTGCATCCCTATTTCACCAAAATGCTCAACAAATTTTAAAATAAAGAAAAGTGTTAGGGGAAAATGATGGGGACTTCGACAGTCCCACATCTCCCCTTTTGCGAGATTTTCATGGTTGGCATCCACGAACTGAAAGTATTATCCCCTAATTAAAGGAGACCACGAACAGTTGTGTAAAGCAGAGCTACACCAAACATGAACGGTATCAGTCCAACAATGGAAGCAGTTGCAGTGTCAGTGATGTTAGCGTCTGTAATTGTGCCTGTTATAGTTGGAATAAGCACAACACCTACGACAATAACTACCAAAGCTCCAATCATGGCCTGAATGTTCAGTTCTTTAGCCATAGTAATCGTTCCCCCTTATTCACGGCTCGAAAGCCTGATGTAATTATGTGACCCAAATTCCATATAAACTGGTATCCCCTTCTGAAGACACCCCTAAAACCGACAACCGTAGAGTATGTCACCCTTCAGAGAACGTAAAAAATAATTGCCTTTCAAAGCGACCCCTTTAATTAAGTAACAGTTAATGGCCCTTTTTTGGGCATGAAGAGTTAGGTGACATTCCCTGCAATAAAAATCACATTTCTTGATTTCCTCAATCAGAGATTTTTTGCTTCTCAACATGGAAGCTCCTATACTGAATTTCTTCACTTCTTCGTCTGGGTGGTGAAAATGGAAAAGCTCAGGGTTTGAAGAACATTTAACTCCACACCTCTTGCATGACAGGGTTTTCTTGTAATTATCTACCCATTCCTTTCGTTCCTGATGAGTAGACTTCCAATAATTCTCATAATGCTCAACATTCTCTCGTCTCCACTTCTTGACACCCCTTTTCTTCCTCTCTCTAAAATCAGCATCCTCAGCATATTTCCTTCTTTGAAACCTTCTACTAATTGCCTTATATTTTTCAGGGTTCTTTTTTCTCCATTCCTTGACCCGCATCCTGTTTTTTTCAGCGTCACTTAACATTAAACCACCTATGTTGCCCATATTATCCACATCAAAGCTGACACATTTGCAAGAAAATCCAAGAATATGAATGGTGTTATCACTGCAAGCAGGAATAACTGAATAGCCAACCCAAGCTTCATATCCAATTCTTGGTCAGCCTTGCTCAGTGCCCTGAATATCACATAAGCACATAACCAGATAAAAATCAAGATGACATACATTACTGGTATCCCGAAATCGTTGAAAATTCGAGCCGTTGCAGGATTGCTTTCCCCTACACAAGGAAAGCTCCCATCACAAGGCCAGAATGTTATCATAAACGATGTCATGGTCAACGCTGAGAAGTTCATCAACATCGTTATGAAAAATACAACCCAGACAATCTTCCTCACATTCATGTCCTCTTCCTCGTAAACCTCACACCATAATAAGTCCTGAGCAACTGTCTCATTTGAGGAGAGAGGTCACTCTCTCTAAGCATCCCTGCCTTCCATTGCTTATAGGCCATCCTGAGTTCCTTCTTCTTCTTGTTGAACTTTTTGCTGGTATCAATTATAGGGTCTCTTGCTCGGTCATCCATACTAATCATCGTCATCGCTTTTAGCCCTGTCATCAAAATTCATGAACCTGTCCTCGGTCTCGTCATCATCCTCTCCGCTCTCCCAGACCTCTGACCTTATACGCTTTGCACGCTTCCTCTCCCTCTCCTTCTTCCTGACCTCATCCATCTGCTCATTCTCATCTGGAAGGGACGCAATGACCTCGTTGGTATCAAAAAGCTCGAAGATTGGTTGAGTTCTGAATTTATATAATTTGATGAACTGGAGAGACGGATGAGAAAATATCATGAGACGACAAATCCTCTCATCAACAGTAAGCTGAGGCATGGCTATGAAATCACATACCCGTCTTATCCGCACATCAATCTGACCGAATGTCTGAGTAGTGAAGGCAAAGTTGACCCCTCTCTTCCTTGATGTCAAAAGAAAGTTCCCAACGACCTGATTTTTCTTCTTCATTGATGCCCTGCTATCCAACCAGTGCCAAAGCTCATCTCCAGCAAAAAAACCTTCCTTCATCTTGAGGACATCGTTGGTTGTCTTGATTGGGGTATATGGAATTTTGAGGTCATAGTTTGAGAAGACCTTGAGACCCTTCCTGTAATTTCTCCAGGCCAGATATGTGAGTGCCAAAGTCTTCCCTGCTCCCAAAGACCCGATTACAGCCATCAGAACCATTTATTTTTTCACCCTCTTGGATTTCTTCTTGGCAAACTTCTCCTTGAAGATTTTCTCCATCTCTTCATATGATTTCTTATTCCTGGTCTCAAGCTCTGCAAGGGTCTCGAAAATCCTCGCAAAGAGAAAGACCGCAAAGAAGATAATCCCAATGAGTATCGGAAGGCTCATGAGACTGTATAGCTCGAAAAGACCGAGAAGTATCCCCATCAGAACCCCAACAATGGTCATCCCAAGATAGATATTGCTGAATTTCATCAATACGCACCGTCATCCTTATATTTTTCTACATTCCTTCGCTTGTTCTCTTCCTCTTCCTTCTTCTTTTTTTCCCTTCGGGCAACCTTAGCAATCTTGCCCATGATTTTGGCCTTCTGGAAACTGCTCATTCCCTTGACAGATTTCCAGACACCCATCTCTGACATCCTTGCCCGAAACATTATTGTGTAAGCCTTGAAGAGCATGTCATCCTTGTCATAGACTGCCTTCTCGATTGTCTCTGCACACTCCTTGAGTTCCTTATCTTTCATCTCTTTTGCTATGCCATGGTAAAAATCAATCGTGGCAATGCCAACATTCATATATCGTCTCCCCGCTCCCTCTTTGAACCTCTTGGCTCGCTCTGGGTCTGGTTTTGCACGAGGGTCTACTTTCCCTATCACCTTCTGGAGTGCCTTCGGCATCATCATGAACCAACTCCTTTAGCTACATTATCCTCAGCCCACAAAGGCTGGAGATTATCAAGAGACCAGCACTCCTTGACTTGGTCTGCTCCAAATTCTGAAACAGGCTTGATGTGGTCAATGTGCCATTCTCCATGATTGTCCCAAGACATCCCTTCCTTAAACTGGTCTTCAAGATGTGCCATCAAATCTTCAAGAGTGTATCCAACCAACTTCTCCCAATACCGAGTAGCTTTGGGAGTATCATTTAAACAGTGCCTTACTTCACGACCAATGCTTCTAAGTTTACCCTGCTTCTCCCAAAAACGTTTCATGTTAACACGAACCTTGTCTGGATTGTTTTTTCTCCATTCTTTGTTATAGGCACTTCTCTTCTCCTTGTTCTTCTGATACCACTCAGCCTGCTGTTTCCTCATTATATCACGTATTCTCCAATACCTTTTTCGGTTGTATTCCCGTTTCTCTTCTCTTGTCTGCATGTTACTACCTTATAGTCGTCCTCCGAGTAGCATCTGCTTCAAGCTGGATTTCATCTTCTCCTCATGACCACCGCTTGGCCTTGCAACTTCCTGTATCTCCTTCCTACCCTGTCGATGAAGTGATATTTTCAGGGAC
>JASFEL010000014.1:0-9362 GCA_050124855.1 Candidatus Thorarchaeota archaeon
AGAGCTGAAATCATCAAACGAACTGGAAAAGACACAGTCGACTTAATGCTATGTGATCTCTCGTCTACAAACTCCGTTCGACTGTTTGTGGAGGAATTTTCCGCCAAGTATGATAGATTGGATGTATTGATCAATAATGCAGGGGCCGCTTGTCACGAACGCCAAATAACAGAGGATGGCTTTGAGCGGTCATTGGCTGTTAATTATCTTGGCCCCTTTCTTCTCACAAGGGAGTTGCTCCCGCTCTTAGAGCGCAGCGCACCTTCTCGGGTGATTAATCTCTCATCCGGCCTTCATGGCAGAGCTAAGATCGACTTTGATGATATTCAGAGTGAACGCAATTACAAAGGAATGAGAGCGTACGAATCTACAAAGCTGATGATTCTTATGTACACTTACGAACTTGCTAGGCGTCTGGAGGGCACAGGAGTAACCGCGAACGTGGTTCTACCAGGTTTTGTGGCTACCAATCTTGGTGCCAACATGGGTGGTCTGCGCAACAAGATCATGTTCAAACTTGTACGGCCCTTTCAAATCAACGCAGAGAAAGGTGCTGAAACCTCAGTCTATGTTGCCACATCTCCCGAGCTTGAGAGTGTCACTGGCCGGTGCTTCGCCAAGAGTCAGGAAAGGCTCTCTTCGGAGGAGTCTTACGATGAGTCTGTGCAAAAGAAACTCTGGGATGTTGCTGAGAGTCTTTTGGGTCTATAGTTCTCTGGAAGTCTGTATGAAATCATCTCATATACATCACCTGTCTTGAAATCTTCTGAGAATCCAGTTCAAGAATAATCCCTGGTGAAGCCATGACTGAGAAGAGCAGACTACGCATTGAAGCCGAAAAGGTCATTGAGGATCTAGATATTATGGGTCTGCTCAATGCCTATGGTTGCGCTAGAATAGTTGGGAGTGTAGCACTCGATCTTATTGTAAAGAGGGATATTGACATTCATGTTCTGGTTCTGCTCCGTGATACAATGGATATGGCACAACATCTCATGTCTGTCCTATTGAAGGCTGAAGGTGTTACCGAGGTAACTGTGAAGGATCATCGTGAGAGAGCATCGTTGAAAGTAGGTATTGAAGAGTACCAGGGTGAATCTGGACCTTGGAGTATCGACATCTGGCTCACTACAGATGTGAGTACGACCGGATTCGCTCTTGTTGATGAGCTGGAGGAGGCTCTCGATGAAGATATGCGTGAGGTGGTCCTTAGTATCAAACGACATTACCATATACGCGACCTTCTTCAGAATGGTCTCAGTAGTCTCATCTATAGGGCCGTGACAGAAGGTCAAGTTCAGAACGCTAACGAGTTCGAGCAGTGGCTTGCGCGAACTCAGCTCAGAAAGCAAGATCGGGAAAGTATTCTGTCATCACTAACACGTCGACCAAAGAAACCTCCAAGGGAATCCAATACAACCTGAATTGGCTAGCAATACCTTTCAAGAATCTTAAATACCCGAACCACCGGTCAGAAGTCCACTCTGCAGAATGACGGTGATACGCTTGTGTAAATGGTGCTTCAAACATGGTGATGGCGGCAAGTGGTATGAGAATGCAAGGAACTATTCTAATGAGCTTGCTGATGAGTACAATGCCAAGGAATACCTCGAAGAACAGTGGAAGAACATGGAAACCCTGTTCATTCGCAAGATACTCGGATTCAATTCAATTGGTCTTGGCTATAAGATGCAGATGCCAATCATTGGCCGCGTGATTAGGTGGGCTGTGGAAAGACAGATTCATAGTGAGAGCAAGAATCGCAATCCAGTGAGGGCCGATGGACACTTTGGACAGGTCATTCCACTGGAAGATGCTCAGCATATAATGGGAAACCTTGCCGCTGAGCCGATAATCAAGAATTACTGTGTATGCCGATGGATGCAGAGAGGAGTAAAGGATGCAGTCTGTATCAACTTCGGTCAGCTCTCTGAAGTGATTGAGAAGCATACACGCTATATTCCCGACAATGCAAAGTATAGACTGGACCGGGAGGAAGCAATTCAGGCCCTCCAAGAACAGAATGAGAAAGGCTACGTTGCCTCTGTTTGGTTCCAGCCTGTTCCATATATCAACGCAATCTGCTCATGTGAAACTCCCGAGTGCGGTGGACTGCGACTGAGAAACGACTTCAACCTTGAAACAGTGTACAAGGGTGAGTACCTCATCAACGTCGACAGGGACAACTGTCAGGGCTGCCAATCTTGCGTCAAGATGTGCCAGTTCAACGCCCTCCGTTATCTGCCATCAATTGAGAAGGTCATTGTAGATCTTGACAAGTGCTTTGGATGTGGAGTCTGTAGACATGCCTGCAAGCATGATGCTCTGAGCCTTGTGCCGCGCGATTCAATCCCTGGTCAGGCAGGGAGGTACTGAACGGGGTGATATGAGTTGGGAAAGACAAAGATCACCATAGACTATGCAAAGTGCCATACTGGAGCCAGTACGGATCCACGCGACTGTAGGAAATGCCTATACATATGCGACCCCTCCGTTTTTTTGATGCATCCAACACTTAATGACAATCATCCAGATCCGCATAATCCTGAGATATGGCGAATCGATGCGATTTGGCTCTCAAAGTGTACGGGCTGCATGAAATGCACAGAAGTCTGTCCTGAACAAGCAATCACAGTAGTCCCTGGAAAAACCCTCTATGAGATGCGAACGGGTCATTGATTCAGGGTCGTTATCGGTCTAGACTGGAGAATAACTAATTCACCGTTCTGTATGCTCCACTCAATGTCCTGATACGTTCCCAATTTCTGTTCTATCTCAAGACCTAGGTTTGCTACTCTTAGAAGATCGTCGTCATCTAAAGTGAACAATGCTCGTCTCTCCTCTGGAGTTGTAAGAAATTCTGTCCCTCCCATATCAGAACTTCCCGATGGCGCGGAGTACACCTCCTTGTAGCCAAGGCTCTTTTTGGTTAGTGTCAGTGGAGTCTTATCAAGCAGGTAAGTGTCTGGTGTTGCTTTTCCTGAAACAAGCGCCTCTCCGATGCCCCAAATAGATTCAATGATGATCTGGTCTAGATTGTTGTTTACTACATTTGCGGTGAACATAACTCCAGAAATGTCTGCATTAATCATCTCTTGCACAATGACTCCCATTCGGACCTGACTGAGTGGTATTCCCATTGTCTGCAGATACATGATTGAGTTGGTAGTCAGGAGTGATTTCCATGTCTTACTCACCGCATTGAGAATGTCTCTCTCCCTCACGCATAGGAAGCTCTCCGCTTGACCAGCGAAAGATACCTTCTTTCCATCCTCCACATTGGCTGACGAACGAACAGAGAAGCCTACATCTAAGACTCCCAGATTATCACTTAGTTCGGAGAACGTGTTCTCAATCTCGGTTGCTAGGTCCCTAGGAATCTCATAGGAGTTTCCAAGAATCTCAAGATCCAGAGAAAGACTCAGGACATCCTCAATGTCTTGGGTTATCTCAATTTGTTGAATTAATTTGATTGCATCAGGAGTATCATCCAGAAATTGAGAGAAGCAATCACATGCAATGGCAAATCCCTGGGGGATGCGGAAGCCAGCTCGGTGCAACCTTGCTAGATTCGCGGCTTTTCCTCCAAATCTGTCATAATCTTCTGGCTGTATCTCGTGAAGAAATGAAGTAGTCTTATGTTCTCTCAAATCTCAAGCCTCGTCTGAAAGCAGAAGGCGTCCAATGGTTGATTCCACTGGCTCGATGATGACGTTCCTTCTATCAAGCGCTTGAGGATTATCTATCCCAGTGCCCATCAACGCAGGTATCTCAAACTCTCTTGTTACAATGGCCAGATGAGACCCCAGTGCTCCAGATATGCAAACAACACCCGCCAGTTTAGATAGGACCGGTGCCAAGAATGTTGTACCCCCATCATTAACAAGGACAATCTTTCCATCCGCTCCCTCCTTCAAGAGTTGGATGACATCCATCATCGTAGTGACGTACCGAAGCTCTCCCTCAGCTGTTAATTTCAATGAGATGAGGCCTCTTGCTACTTCTTTCAACTTGATGCGTTTCCTCCGACTCAACGCGGGACACATTTAGTCTGTAATAAGCTTCACGTCGTTCTCCTGAAACGCTTAATACGCACTGCTTTGTGAAGCCTGCTTCAGATTCATACTATATCTCTAGGCAGGAGTGATTACATTGGACATTGACCAAACAAACACAATGATCAGACACCTCTCAGACACTTTCTCAGATATTTTAGCTGAGCGCGGTCTTCTGGAATCCGAGATTTTCCCTACAAACGAGTACATCTCAGTCTCATGCTATCATACCTATGACCATCTCTATAACGTAATGAAGCAGGTGTGGTCAAAGATATCGCCAGAGGACCTCGCGAAGCAAAGCAAGAACCTTCTATCTGAAGTCCATGCACTCTCCATTACCTATCTCTGGCTCTACTATTCTCTTGGACGCATGGGAGTGGTCTTTGACAAGTGCAAGGATGACCCTAAAAATGAGGACGAGGAAAAGCGGCGCCAATGGCAATGGATGCTTGAGCAATGGCATAGGCTTGGAACAAGCTATTTCAACTCAGGAGAGCCCACCGTCGCATCTTCAGGAGGGAAGAATTTAGCATTCGAGAACGAGGCTATTGACTGGATTAGGGACATTCTAGAGCCTGTGGACGCTGAACAGGTGAAGAAGATACGTCGTATTATGGGTCAGGTTGAGTTGTATGCCTTCATGGATGAGTGTGAAGCACGAGCCAAGCTGATAGACCATGGCCCATATCTACTCCCAAATGATGAGATACTAGTAATCACTGAGTTCACAAGAATGCACGATGGACAGGGGGCGCTCTGGCTTCCATGGTCTGATACCGAAACAAAGATTCCGTCCGCAAAACTGGGTGTCGCGATGACGATTAAGGATGCTACTGCCACTTTCAATGATATAGGTACAATGACCATTGAGCCAGGCGATTATTCCGGCCTAGTCACTAGTGTGGCCGCATATGCTGAGCGTAGTGCAAAGGTTGTGCCTCTGGGACTTGATGAGTTGCCTACATACGCTGAGGCTGCTGATGCAGCCCTTTCAGAGCTCTATATGAAGTTCGCAGAGTGGGACAGGAAGAAACTCATGTTAGCAGGTGCTGTGGCATATTGGAGGGGCTTTGTTCGCTATACTGACAGGGTGGGCATCACCGATAATGTTGACTGGAACATCTCTCAGTCGGTGATTGACGAGTATGTGCCATATTTCATGGATAACGATGCTGACCCAGCATTCCTTCGATTCGGTCGATTCGATGACGAGATGGAGGAAGATCCAACTCTATACCTGCTGCCCGAATAGGTGGTTGCCTTGGTAAAACTGGTTGACGACGACGAGTATGCACATACACCCACGGAGCGTCCAGACTGGCGTGAGAGTTACTACTTCAACTGGGTGGACTTGAAGTCCGGCATATCTGGATTCTCAACCATCGGTCTTCTTCCAAATGCATCAAAGAGAGAGTTTGTCTTCGCACTATTCCATAATGATGAACGCGAAGTATATTTCGCAGAGCCTGAAGGAGCTGTAGCTGACGATTTTCAGACGTCTCTATCCGATGGAACACTTTCCTACGAAGTAATTGAGCCCTTCAAGGAGTGGAGGATTAAGTACTCAGGTAAGAATCTCAAGGCTGACATCCAATGGAAGGGTCGATTTCCTGCATATGACTTTGGTCGGGGGAGCGGAACTTCGTGGGCAGGCCATTTTGAACAGTCGGGCGCTCCGCGAGGCAAGGTCGAGTTTCCAGATGGAAGGATAGTCGAATTCACTGGGTTTGGTGAGCGCGACAAGAGCTGGGGTGTGCGTGACTGGCATATTGAGAGCTGGTATGCTCTTCATGCACAATTCAATGACTTATCAATTGGCTTGAGACTCGATACGGTCAAGGGTGAGAATCATCCTTCAGGCGGAATCAGTACTGCAGAAGGACATGTCCCAATCTTAAAGGTCAATCTTGAAACCGAGTATCCGGAAAGAGAGATTCGCATGCCAGTAGCCGCTCTTACGACTGTTCATGGGGAGGATGGTAGCGTATACACCCTGAAGTCACGAATGATATCTGAGAACGCGTTTGTAAGATTTACACGCGATTTCTCAGCAGGCACTACAGAACTCTTTGAGGAAATGGCAGTCCATGACTGCAAAGAGCTAAGCGAAACCGGAACGGGCCTCATCGAGTGGCTTTTTACTCATCCCAAGAAGTGAGTGGCAGGGCCACGACAGTGGCTCCATCCATATCAGCGGAACGAGAGGATTGAAGCAAGCAGCCATGCACAAATCAGACCGTTCAGAATCGCCCCTACATAGCTGTTGCCAGTCAGACGATAGGTCCACATTGTGATTACAGTGGCCACTGCAAACCATGGCGTAAATGCATAGAAGAACAGGAAGGAGTACCCAATCATCCCTGGAACGAGTGCTGTCCCAGCTAAGAGCCCACCTCCGAACTCAAATGCTATCAAGAGGACATAGGGGATACACTTGATGAACATGGCCTTGAGCGTCCAATGTATTTGCGTCTTTGCCCATGTGTCCTTAGGAGCAGTCAATAATGGACCAGTAAGCCACATCCCTTCCACTGCAAAGTAGATGAAGAATGCTACAAAATACAGGGGAACAAGTATCACCTGACGGAAGAGCAAGTCATGGAAACCTGGCAGGAAGCATCTGAGGTCTAGTGCAAATCCCAAATCAACTAGCAGGGTCCAGACATAAAGCCAGCCTACCACAATCACTCCCAATACAATGCCTCGTATAAACTTCGGTAAGAACTCTTTGAAGCCACTTTCCAAACCAGAAAGCTGTCGAAGACCAGTCTGACCCCTAAAACGAAGCATGAGGAAGAGCACCAAAGCGGCAATCACTCCACTGCCAATCATCCATGACATGACGGATAGTGAGTTGGATTGCGGCGAGGGCAGCACGAAGCTGAGGATAGTTCCTACAGCGAGGAAAGGAAAGAATGTTCCTGCACCAATTATGCCGTAAATCGCTCCCTTTCCAATGTATGCCTTATTCGATGACGATCCACCAACTGGTTCTCCTTTCAGACTCCTAAAGAAGGGCAACCCAATCAGAATCAACAGTATTGGAAATATGGTAAGAACTGATCCAAGAAGTCCCAGAAAGCCCCCGATTAACCAAAGAGGGTACAGGAGATCAGTACTTGGCAGCCAATATGAATCCTCAACACCATTCTTGAGGCTCTCTTTCATCCATTCAATACTCTCACTGACAATTGCAGGCTCAATGGTTTCGAAGAGATGATTTGTCTTAGCCAAGAAGAGTTTCCTCGCAGTTCCCTCCGAAAAGTCTCCATATGTCACTCCTGGTTCCACACCAGTCACATTGAAGTATGAGTCTAGGTCTGTAGGCTCTCCAGGATAGGATGAGAGAGAATCAAAATCCCCAACAGCTACCAAAGTATTGGGTCCATAAGGCACAGTAGCTGAACTATAAACACCTGCTCCTACCAGTATCAGTGCATCGACAACCACGCTTGACTGGTTTATCGCTCTCCACGCATAGCCGCCGCCCATGCTATGACCAATGAGCCCCATTTCAGACTCGTCGACAAAGTCCAGACCTGCCAAGTATTCTAGTGCTGCAGTTCCAGCTCCCCCCTCACCAGGGTCGGAGTTGCCGTGGCCATTTGCATCAATTGTTAGAACCACGAAACCTCTCCGCGCCAACTCGATGCCAAATGCCATCAGCCATTCCTTGTTCTGCAAAGAGCCATGTATCACCACAACTCCAGGCAATGGGTCCGCAGCGGTAGCATAGACCGGCCTCTGCAAGGTGGAATGAATATTGGCACCATCTGCATCAATGAAATCGACTTCTGAAACCATAACCGTTCCAAAGCCACTTTGGACACTGGCCGCTAATGTAACGCCAGAAAGAAGAATCAGAATACTCAGAATCAGGACAAGATATCTAGGTCTTAGTCTTCGCAATGTAACTAGCTCCAATTATCAGGTATGTCTGCACGAAGTGCCCCGAGATTTATCTTCTATGATTTCCTCAAGTCAGGTATGCCTGAGTGGGAAGACATCTTCGAAGAACAAGGACGTGTGTTTACAAAGCCCCATCAAGACATGGAGAGAGTAGTTCAGGTATTTCATGAATATCATGTGAAGAGAGTCCTAGACGTTGGATGCGGTTCAGGCCGTCATCTAGTCTATCTCTCAAAGGAGGGTTTTGAAACCTATGGTTTTGACGTATCTCAGGTCGCTATCTCTCTTGCTCATGAATGGCTCCAAGAAGAGAGGCTTCATGCAATAATCATTAAGCATCAGATGGAGGAGAGCTTCCCATATGAGGACTCGTTCTTCGATGCTGTGATAGCAATACAAGTAATCCATCACAATCGAATGCGTGAGATTCTTCTCACTGTAGGCGAGATTAAACGTGTCTTGCGGTCGGGTGGTGTACTCTTCGTTTCCTTTCCAATACTCTCTAAAGTTCCCAGTGAGGGGGACAAAGATTGGAAACTGGAACAGATTGAGCCTGGAACGTACATCCCTCAACGTGGTCCAGAGGCTGGGATTCCCCATCATTATTTCACTGAAGATGAAATATACAGAGTTTTCGCGAATTTTGACCTTCAAAGTGTTCATATTGATGACACAGGTCACAGATGCGTTCTTGGAATCAAGAAGTAGTTAGCTCACTTTTCCAATCCAAAGGTTGGGAATATGAGCTCCTTTACCTTATCGATAGTCTCGTCGACTGCTCTCTTTACCTTTGACTCATGTTCAGCATACATTCTCTGTGGACGGTCAGTCCAACCACCTCGGGTTACCTCAAAACCATGTTTGTGGCACAGCTCTATCCATTCTGCCGGAACTAAAGGAGGTAATGCGATGTCTGCAAGGTCTGCAAGCAAAACTGTCCAAACTCTCGCGGCCGCAACGGGATGATAGCCCCCTCCACCCACAATGACCAGTTTCTTGTTTCCTAGATGGGCCAATTGGCGTATAGTCTTCGATAGACGATGATACGTGTCTAGATTCAGAAGTAGGTCCGAGAGAGGATCATCCATATGTGCATCTGCGCCTGCATTCCAAAAGACCAGGTCGGGCTTGAAAGCGAGCCATATTGGAACTATAAGTTCCTCGAATGCTTTCCAATACTCAAAGTCATCAGTGAGTGGAGGGAGGGGAATATTCACTGAATAGCCCTTTCCTTCGCCAATTCCAATCTCCTCTGGGCGTCCAGTCCCAGGAAAGAAGCCCATGCTAAGCTCATGAGTTGAAATTGTCAATACCGTAGGATCATGATAGAACGCTTCTTGTGTTGCATCGCCATGATGGACGTCGGTGTCCAGATACAGTACTTTCTTGTCAGGA
>JASFEL010000015.1:0-8930 GCA_050124855.1 Candidatus Thorarchaeota archaeon
CACCAGATGAGCCACGTACTATACAAGTGATGAATAAGCCCGGCGATTTAGAACTGGCTACAATTGAGTTGGAATCTCAGAACCTCACAGTTACTCCAGCTTCTCATGCTATTTATGATATCAAGAGGGGCGCCTTTGCACGGTTTTTTGTTGAGAGAATTCTTGGTCAGTTCCAACAGGAAGATCGCCATCGAGTGGAGAATGGCGAGATAGAATGGGAACAGGCATTTGATTTTGAGGTGCAAGCTGACGAAGGTGTTCTTCAGCAAATTGTGATTCGCAACTATGGAGAAGGCAACAGACTGAGCGAGATTCAGAACACACTCCGGTGGGCTCTCGAGAAAATATACCGAGCTCGATGAAGGCGCCAACAGGCACTCACCTTGTTTTCCAGTGCAAAAGTATTAATGCTGGCCCAGATTGGAAGGACACGCCATTCCCGTTCGCGAAGGAGAGCTGAGGCAAGTGTCCCATTTCGAGAAGAAGATGGTAGTGAGTCCACAGGTGGTTGTCAACGTGGTTCGGGACGCGCATGAGTTCTTCAGGGAGAATAAAATCGATGAGCGATACGAGAATATGGCATTAGACCTTATCAGACGATATGTATCACATGAGGGCCTACCAAGAGAGGTGGACCCTTTCTTTGCTGCTTCGCTATTTGTAGTCACAAGACATCCTTGGAGCCATCCAAATCCTCTCACAAAGAATGATTTCGCAAGCAAAATCAGGATTAAAGAAACAAGTCTTGAGTGGTATACTGAGAGTATTATTGAGAAATTGGGTTTCATAACTCTCCATGACCCCAACCGGAATCCGTACTTCTTTGATCCGGAAGGAACAATAGCAAGCGTAGTTGACTCGATTGTCCGTACCAGCGTCGGAGAAGAAGTTGTGAAGAGTATTGTAAAGGGCGGCGTTGTTTCTCCGAACGCATTAGCAGACAAAATAGTCGATCGGCTATGCAGCGTGGTTAAGATAGTCCCATCTGCGTTTGAACATGAACTCCATCGACTTGTGCAGAGAAAGATTGAAGAAGAGAGCAAACGCCTACTTGGACAGCTCGAAGGGCATTAAGCCCTTCAAGTGTTTTCGGGCTGCAGTGTGACTTCTTCCACAAATCGTTTTCCAGCTACCACCTGGTCTATTGAGTGAATAACTGCACCGGCCTGTTCAAGAATCTCCTTGATAGATTCGTATTGCAGGTTATCACCCTCAAGAGTGATTGTTATACTCTCTGTGTTTTGATCAACTTCTTTCAGAGAGATGTTCAAACCGTTGACCTGCTCGTCTCTCGAGAGCATCAACGCAAGATCAGTGAGCCTTGGTGTGTGAGGCTTCAACACGTCCAGAACTATTCTTCTAATGCCTTGAGGCAATAAACTCATACCCCGAAGTCGGCTCTTGAGCCGAGTTTCTTGGCCCTTTCCTTGGGAAGTCATAGTTAAACCTTACTACACAGCAATATCTGCTCTTCTTCTGCTTCATCGCATCAATTTCTCTCAGATGCGCGCCGATGTTTACTCATTCATGATTAACGTCCGAATGCTTATATCACCGGCAAGCCTCCATGGCTTGGGGGCCTCCGACTGAGACCTCCCGCCGGGAATAGGTAAGGGAAGCAGACTTGAAGCAGGATAAGTTGACTAAGCATACTCTGGACAAGGAAACCGACCCTTCTACACCTCCTCCCCGACGAAAGAGAAAGTCAACGCGTCACATTGAGATCAATATTACTGACTTCAAGACTCATCCGCTTTGGGACATTCTCGTGGAAACTGCAAGAAAGAATCCGCGTTATGCCAATCTTGCAGGCCATACGCGGGAATTCATTCTGAGCAAGCAACCAAATATTGGTGCCAAGGAGCTTGCAGCCAAACTATCCATAACCCTTGGAGAGTCTATTGTGATTCTTGACGATGTGAAGTCAGAACTCTAGATTGCACATCCCAACTACATACAAGCTCTCTTTTATGCTGACACTGGTTCTATGTCATTGATGAGTCCATGTATGAGCATGCTATATTCAGAGATGCGAAATATGCTAAAACTCTCGTTAGTAAGATAGAATCTCTCAACGCTGATAGAGCGACTAGGATAGTTCACGTCTGTGGAACACATGAAGACACAATAACTAGACACGGGCTCAGGTCACTTCTTCCAAATCGAATCTCTCTTGTTGCAGGTCCCGGCTGTCCGGTCTGCGTGTGTGCCGCTGAGGATGTCGACTTCGCGATAGAACTGTCGCGTAAGGGCCACATCATCGCAACATATGGTGACATGCTTCGTGTCCCTTCTACTTCATCATCTCTCATCAAAGAACGAGCAGACGGTGCTGATATTCGGATTGTATACGGGGTCAATGAAGCTGTAGACATTGCCAAAAGGAATCCAGATCGTGAACTAATCTTTGTGGGGGCTGGTTTTGAAACTACTGCTCCCACTATGGCTGTTGAGATTCTTAAGAAGCCTCCAGACAACTTCTCACTTCTTACATCGTTGAAGGTTATTCCTCCTGCCATGGAGATTCTTGTCAATATTGACGGTTTTGCTGTAGATGGGTTCATCACACCTGGACATGTGAGTGCAGTGATAGGCACTAAATCCTATCAACCTCTAGCAGAGAAACACCGAGTTCCATGTGTGGCTGCTGGATTTGAGCCTCTCGACGTACTTGAGTCAATCAGAATGATACTCCTGCAGATTAAGGAGGGGCGTGCCGAGTCCGAAAATGAGTATACACGAGTTGTGCAGCCTGAAGGGAATATTGCAGCACAAAATGTACTTGAGAAGGTGTTCCGACTTGGAGATGCTCCATGGAGAGGGCTAGGAACCATAAAGAGGTCTGGGTATTTTCTTCGGGAGCAGTTTGCTGAATATGATGCCCGCTTGAAATTTGATCTACCTCCAATTGAGTCGGTGGACATCCTCCCCGGCTGTAAATGTCATGAAGTCATCCTCGGTATCACCGACCCTTCTGATTGTTCTCTATTTGGCAATCGCTGCGTCCCAGAAGACCCATATGGTCCATGTATGGTGGGTCATGAAGGTACATGCAGAATTAGACATGAGCATCAAGAATTCTAGTTCGAGTCGGCTTATTTCTCAAGGTTTCTCAACTCCTTCTCCGTATTTGCGTTGGAGAAAGTTACTAGTTCCGAATCAAACTTAGATAGTACAAGAGTTGAGATGTATAGCACATTCTTCAGTCTGTCCAACAGGTCTCTCATCCTGTACTTGTTCTCGTCAGCTGTTTCAATTCCAGCTGAATAGGCATGTTCTGCAAGATAGACTGAGTGAAGGGGCTCAATATATCCTGAGGGCCAAGATGGGACTACTGCTCCATGGTCATTACGGAGTTGGTATAGAGTCTTCAACAAACTCACATTAGCAAGCGGCGAGTCAACTGGTAGCAACTGAGTGTAAGCTGTTTCAGTGTACTCAAAAGCTGTGATAGCACCTGTGAGTGCGCATCTGACAGAATCCTCTGGATCCGCCACTACCTGTAATCCCTGTGCAAATTCCTTTAGGGCTTCACCCTGTTCTTCGCTAGAACCCACAATCATCACATGAGAAGACAATTTCTTGGCGATGTCAATCATGTGCGCAATGAGTGGTCTTCCTTGGAATTCCGCCAGGCTCTTCTCTGACTTGAAACGAGCTGAGTTTCCCCCAGCTAGAATTGCAACGGTCAAATCCTGATCACTCATCTTGTACCTACACTCTCTTTTCAGTGCCTGCGGATTATCGAATTACTCTTGAATCTGACGATTGGATGCAATATAGCTCAATCCCCATCTATACCAATAGCAAGTTAGTTCTAGAAAGTAAATTAGGCATGATAACTTGCTTTCTGAACCCTAAACTTTCCATTTGATTACTCTTCGACACAACAACACATGCCGTCCTGACTTTTTAATTACCAGTGGAAATAGCACAATATTTAGCAAAAAACTACGACAGTCACATGTGATATGAATCACGATGCAAAGGAAGGAGGCATTAATTATGCACGAAGTATATCAATCAGGCCGGAAGTATTCTCTCCCTGTGCTACTGCCTAAACGACTCAAGACCGATAGTGATGCGGACCTCCGATTTCAGTTGGTTTCTCTTAAGAACGCCGAGTCTGCACTTGTTGTTCATATCAAGAGGATTGAGAGAGAGCTTGAGAAAAGAGGTAGTCATTCACAGATTCTAGGCTATCACAGAAAGTAGCATACCTTCGAATCCTACTCATGTGCGGATAGAAATTCCTCTATCATAGCTGCTATCTGCCCATCTGTATAATGTTGTGAGCTAATTGCTCCGCTAGCACATGTAGCAGTACAGGTTCCACAGCCTTTGCACAGAGCTGGATTGACTTCCGCCTTGTTTCTCTGGTTCACGGTGATTGCATTATAGGGACAGACTGAAACGCAGATGTGGCAGCCTGCGCATAGTTCTTCATCCACTTTGGAATAATACGGTTCTACGCTGATTTTTCCTTTCCCCATCATTGACATTGCACCCGCGGCTGCAGCCTTTGCCTGGGCTACTGCATCAGGGATATCCTTTGGGCCTTGAGACATTCCTGCCACGAAAATACCATCATTGAATGAGTCCACTGGTCTTAGCTTTGGATGCGCCTCAAGGAGAAATCCATCTGGTGACTGACTGAGATTGAGAACCTGGGAGATTTTCTTTACGTCTTTTGGAGGTACCACGCCAGTCGACAATACAACCATGTCTACGTTCTCAAGGTCAATTGGCTTCCCAAGGAGTGTGTCCTCTCCCCTGACTGTGAGGTTATTCCCCTTCTCCTCGATAATCTCCCCCACTCTGCCTCGGATAAAGTTGACACCTGCTGCGGCAGTATCTTCCATGAACTCCTCATATCCCTTTCCAAAAGTACGCAAATCAATATAGAATATATACACATCCGCACCTATCTTGTCGCGGATCATACGAGCCTGCTTGATTGCAGTCATACAGCATATTCGAGAGCAGTATCTGTTTGTCCTCTGATCCCTACTTCCCACGCACTGAATGTAGACTATTCTCTTTGGTTCCTTCAGGTCTGATGGGCGTATTATGTGTCCTTGGGTAGGTCCCGCCGAATTCAGCATACGTTCAATCTCAGCGATATTGACCACATTTGAAAACGTTCCATATCCATACTCTGCTTTCTCAGTTGCATCAAACACCTCAAAACCAGTGGCTACTATTATTGTGCCCACCTTGAATGTCAATTCCTTCATGTTGTCATCATAGAAGATAGCTCCTGCTTCACATGCATCTTTGCATTTACCGCAACGAACCGCATCAATACCTAGGCAGTTTTCCATGTCCAAAGTATAAGCTGATGGAACCGCCTGAGCAAAGGGGATGTAAATCGCCTTTCTGTACCCAAGGTTTGAGTCAAACTCAGATGGAACATCTACTGGACAGACTTCTAGACAATCACCACATGCTGTACATTTCTCTAGATCAACATACCTTGGTTTCTGACGGACAGTCACCTCGAAGTTACCGACAAATCCGTCCACCTTCTCCACCTCTGCGAGAGTTAGGAGTTCGATATTGGGGTGTGATCCTGCCTGTGCCATGCGCGGCGTCAGGATGCATGAGGAGCAATCCAAGGTTGGAAATGTCTTGTCCCATCTGGCCATATGACCTCCAATCGTGGGTTCTTTCTCCACAAGATACACTTGATAGCCCGCATCTGCTAAGTCAAGTGCAGCTGAGATTCCTGCTATACCTGCCCCCACTACCATAGTTGACTTCCTGACAGTAACCTCGGTTTCCTCTAGCGGCTCTAGAAGTCGTGCCCTCGCTACAGACATTCTGACAAGATCAATGGCTTTCTCGGTTGCCGCATCTGAATCATCTGAATGCACCCAGCTAACGTGCTCTCGAATGTTAGCAATCTCAAGAAGGTAGGGATTGAGACCCGCCTCTCGCATTACTGTTCGAAAGGTAGGTTCGTGCATTCTCGGGGAACAGGACGCAATCACAATACGATTTAGTCTATATTCCTTTACTCGGTCCTTCAGAATCTGCTGACCGGGTTTTGAACAGACATACTTGTAGTCTTCAACATGTTCGACATCAGGGAGGCCTTTCACGCCTTCGAGGAGTCTGTCAAAATCCACAACTCCCTTTATGTTAGATCCGCAATGACACAGGAATATCCCGATACGTGCACTAGCCATACCTTTTGCCTCTGCTAGAGACCCTTGAATGTCTCCTGTTGAGCATATTGCGCCCGGCAACATCTGCTATTAAGACATTGTGGAACCGACACTCTCTCAAAGCATCCAAAGACAGAAATCTCACCCTTCAGTGTTGTCACATATGCTTGACTTTTCCATCGCTGGACCTGTTGTAAGCATACTAGCTACATCAGATGTGACGCTTCATCTTATTCTTGATATGAAGAAATCGAGGAGGACAGGTAATCGCGTATTCAGCGAGCCGCGTACCAATATACCATCATCAGCACTGGGTGCCGCGTCAGTGTCAACGATTCTTGCCTTTGGGGTAGTGCTTCTAATTCCTGTAGCTTGGTTCTACGGAACTGGAAGTGAATTCTCCCAGCTTCTCATCCCGCTCCTTGATCCAGCAATTTCCATTTGGCTCCCGGGACTCTTTCTTCTTGTTACAGGAATTATTCTGCATGGTTGGTCACGATATGTTCGCAAGGAAATGGCATCATCGTGGGCAATGAGCACTGGTCACGATTTGATTCAAATCGGTCCCTATTCAAGAGTCAGACATCCATCCTATACATCATACTTCTTGTGCTTCACAGGCTTACTCCTGATGCTACCTTCGCTGGTCACTCTAGTAATGCTTCTGGGTTTTCCAGGCTACTACCTAATTTCCTTGGTAGAGGAGAAGCATCTATTACAGCACTTCGGGGAAGTGTACAAGCAATACATGTCACACACTGGTCGTTTCTTGCCATCATTTAGAAGAAACTCCTCTCATTGAGATGTCGTATTCTCTGGATGTACCTGTTGCTCAGCCGCGCTCTCATGAACTAGTGGAAAATCTGGCTTCACTCTATGACCAGCCAGAACCTCCTCAACTCCTGGGAGTCCCATGGCTACAGCCAAGAGTTCTGTATAGTAATAGACTGGAATCTTAAATTCTGTCCCAAACGTCCTATTGACAATCCGTTGGCCAGACTCAAAGGATATGAAACAGGTTGGACAGAAAACCACCGCTGCATCTGGGTTGACCATTGCCATACTGTCCAGTTTCTCCTTCAAGATGGAGAAAGATATGTCGGGTGCCTGCCCTCTGACTCCAGCTCCACAACACATCGTCTTATCCATGTACTCGAGTGGCTCCATTCCTAGAATCTCTACCAGTTTGTCAAATTTGACTGGGGCCTCTGAAGAGTCGACTTGAAGAATCTCCTCAGGTCTGAGGAGATGGCATCCAGAATGAGTCACAACTCTCATGATTACGGGAGTTTCCACTTTCTTGCTAATCTCCTCGGCCCCTATCTTGTCATGGAAGAGCTGATGAAGATGGATTACTGAAGACGATCCCTTATACTCAAGATTTACAGCAGATAGATGTTCATTTGCTAGGCTCTTCCGTTCTGGTTTTGTATCGAGCTCATGCTTGGCCATGGAGAGTGATTCATGACAACCTGCACAGGCTGTGAGAATATCAAGACCCCTCTCTTCAGCAAGTGCGATATTACGAGCAGCGAAGACAAGCCATGTATCATCTGAAAACGATCGAACTCCATTTGGTTCTGGACAGCATGTGAATGGTAGATCTACAACCTCTATGCCAAAATGAGGTGCCACCATCCGAATCGATTTCTCCGCAAAGGGAAGGCGATATGCCATAGTGCACCCTATGAAGAATGCGTACTTCATTCAGCCAAGCTCTCCTTCGCCAAGTTCTTCTCCAGAATCTCCAATGCTCCAGTTCCTTCAAACAGGATCTTAATATGTTCTAGATTGGGTTTCGGTATTTCCGGAAGACCAAGTTTGTTTCTCTTTCTATCTACTCCAGTGGTGCCCGGTGCAATTGCTCCTATTGTGAAGAATGACTCAACTGCTTTCGCGATACTGAACGGTGCGTTTCCTTCAGCAGCTGAGAGGTTCTTGAGTCCAATCAGAATATCCGCCAGGGACACTCCCATAGGGCACCTCTGATCGCACATGAGACAGTAAGCACAAAGCCACTCATTGCCTTCCTTTGCCAGCTCCCCCGTCGATACGACTGCATCTATTGCAAGTCGAGCGTTGACTTCGGGAGCTACTCTGAACACTGGACAGGATGAGGAGCATATCCCACACTGGAAGCAGGGCTTGGCGGCCTCCCTGAGTTCTTCGATGTGTTTCTGTGCTTTGTCTGTCATCTTTCCACCTACTTCTTTGACTGTTTCTTCTTCTGCTTGTTTGCTTTCTTTGCTGCGGGCTTTGATTTTGAAGTCGCCTTCTTCTTGGTGGTCTTCTTTGCCGCAATCTTGGGTTTGGGCTTTGCCTTCGGCTTTCTCTTAGGCTTTGGTGCTGGTTTCGTCTTCTTGTGTTTTTCAACAATCAAAGCCATGTCCGTTCATCTGTAATGCCTTTTCTCTCCATCCATCTACGGATCCTAGGTTCTCGCTTTGCCATCCAATGGTTTCCTGTCTGAAAGTGACAATCTGCGGGTAAATGACAGCCAGAATATAGTACCGCTCCAGCTCCGAGTTCGAATGCCTTCTGCACGAATTGGACATGATACCGGCCAGAACACATCGCACGTATCACCCGAGCATTTGTGGGGTATTGCATGCGCGACACGCCAGCTAGATCTGAACCACGGTATGAACAGAATGTGCATGCAAAAGCGACAATCTTCTCTGATGGATTCTCCCTGAGTGCCATCTCGATTTGAGCATGTAATTGATCATTTGTGAAATTGGGCATGTAGATTGCATCCTG
>JASFEL010000016.1:0-8754 GCA_050124855.1 Candidatus Thorarchaeota archaeon
CGGAATCCGGGTTATATCTTAGAACCTTTGTCTTGATCGTCTTTGTCAATTCTTGGCACCTCCTATGGGGGTGTGATCTTAGTAATGACAAGGTCTTCCTTTCGAAGATTCATCTTGCCGTCTTCGTCCTTCCGAATGACTATATTGTAATAGCCATTATCATTGGGGTCAGCATCAACGCGGTAGTGTGCACCCCTGCTACCTTTTCGAATCAATGCACCCTCGGCCACCATTCGAGCTGTCTTCACCATGTGCTCGAACTCTATTGCCTGATGCCAGCCAGGGTTAAACCGTTTCACTGGTACATCCACCTTGATGTTTGGAACTACTTCTTTCTCGATCCGACGGAGTTCCTTGACCGCGTATTGCATGTCTTCTTCTTTTCTGAAGATTTGGACCTTCTCCCACATCAGCTTCGTAAGTTCATCTCGCGCATCAGCTGGGGAAATGCCTTCCTTGCGTTCTAGCATGTCCTCCAGTTTCTCAAACTCCTTTACAATCACATCTTGATTGATGCCTGTGTGGGTGTTCTCCTTTGCAAAATTGGCCGCACTCTCACCAGAAAGGGCGCCGTAGACCTGAGTGTCTGCCAGGGCGTTGCCTCCCAGTCTGTTCCCTCCATGAACCCCACCGGTACATTCACCTGCTGCATAGAGTCCAGGGATGTTTGTACCAGACTCTTCGTCTATCTTGATGCCGCCCATGAAGTGGTGTGCTGTTGGAGAAACCTGCATTGGCTCCTCCCGGATGTCCACTCCAGCGTCCTCGAACTGCTCAATCATGCTCTCAAGTCGAAACTCCACTATGGACTTCGGGAGATGTGCTATGCTCAGGTAGACTCCGCCATCTGGTGAGCCTCGGCCTTCGACGACTTCGGTCATGATGGAACGTGCTACTTGGTCTCTTCCAGCCAGCTCCATGACTTCGGGGTAGTAGTTCTTCATGAAACGTTCACCCTTATTGTTTAGGAGAATTCCGCCTTCACCTCTTACAGCTTCAGTGACAAGTCGTCCTTTCGCGGATGGTGGTGCACATTGTCCCGTCGGATGGAATTGTATCATTTCCATGTCGATGAGTTCACAGCCGGCTTCGTAGGCCATTCCATAACCATCACCTACATCCAGCTGAGCGTTGCTTGTGACCTCGTATATTCGCCCCGCTCCACCCGTCGCCATGACCACAGACTTGGCACGGAACACAAGATAGTCACCGTATTTCAGATCGATAGCGGTGACTCCTGCGACCCTTCCTTCCTCAACCAGAATCTTGGTGGCAAACACCTCATCAAAGACCCGAACTGAGGTCTTCCTTATGGCCTCTGTCAATGTGACCATGATTTCAGAACCAGTCCTGTCTGAGGCATATGCTGTGCGCCTCCATGACTGCTTGCCGAAGGGTCGCTGAGCAATCTTCCCCTCAGGGGTCCTGTCAAAGACTGCACCATATTCCTCAAGGTCGAACTCTCTCAGAGGCATCGCGTACCAGAATCTCAGCGAGTTTCTGATTATTCAGATAATTGCCTCCTACGATTGTGTCCTTGAAGTGGGTCTCAGGATTGTCGTCAGGGTCCACATTCCCAAGTGATACATTATAGCCACCCTCTGCCATGGCTGTATGAGCCTTACCGAGAAGCTCCTTACTCAGCATGATAACATCCAGATTGTGCGTTGCCGCCTCAATGGCTGCACGACATCCTGCACCGCCAGCACCAACAACGAGAACATCACACATGATTGTCTTGTAGTTCAACTGCAGTCCTCCGATGGAAAGGGCTCTTCGAGCCTGACCGGTCGGCACGTGGCGACCGTTTAAGACTTACTGTTGGGGTTAGTGAGGAAACAGCCCGTGTAAGAATGCAATTTTGAATAGAGAGCATTAATTAGTTGGATTGGCGCCCATCCGCTGTGCAAGAGATCACACAAGTTACTCGATAAGTAACTACTATATGTGACTAATACACACTGCTTCAAGCCATCAGGGGTGCATGAGAATGGATTCGGAGGATCTCCTTCTAGTCATCGCGATGCTGGTGATACTAGTGGTGGCACTCTATGGAATTTCAGTGCCAATAATCGCAGCATTGGGGACGTAATCTAGGAAACAGAATGAGGGCGGAGGATTCAATGAAAAGCCACCCGCCGTCTATGGCGCTTTCGAATATCACGCAAGGCCACAATTACTTTGGACCTTTAATTACTTCTCCTGTACGTGTCAAGTATATGACATCGAGTGAGCGAATGTATTGGTCGGGTAGCATTCTGATTGCATTTATGAACCCATGCCAGTCCGTGAGCATCTTTGGGTCGTCGAACTCGATTCCCTTCAAGAGCTTCGATATTTTTTCTACCTCAGTATGATGACTTGGATGGATATACCGAATTCTGTATTCTGTGCTTTCGGGATAATAGACAGCAACATCAAGTGTGAACTCAGGATTTGCGTTATACACAATCTGGACGATTTTCCTCAATGAGAGACCTCGCTGAAACCCAACTATTAACATCTACATTGTGGGGGATATGTGTTTCCAATGTATAAGCCCTTGCCATAATGCCATTGCTTAGTCCTTTATGCCAATCTTAGCATAGACTTCTGCTTTGCGCGCTGCCACTCTATCATCCATTACCTTGTGTAAGCTCCCACCATGAGAGTCCATCGTAACAAGCAATGGGCCAAACTTCTCTGCGGTTATGACCCAAAGAGCCTCTGGCATGCCTAGGTCGCTCCACTCGTAGGCGCGTACTTCTTTCAGTCCCTTTGCAGCAAGAGCGCCACACCCACCGGTGAAGCTGCAATAGACTGCACCAACCTCCTTGAGGGCTGCGAGTGTATTCTCACCCATACCTCCCTTCCCAATGATGACTCGGGCTTTGTACTTACGGAGAAATTCGTCCTCAAAGAGTTCCATTCTGATGCTTGTGGTGGGGCCAGCAGATACTATCTGCCACTTGCCGTCCTTCTGCCATGCTACAGGTCCTACGTGATAGACAACACTGCCCTCAAAGTCAACGGGAGGTGCTTCTCCTTTCTCATACATGTGTAGGGCTCGCTCATGAGCCTCGTCACGTGCAGTGTAAACATGCTCACCACTGACGTAAATCACATCACCGACTTTCAGCTTCCGTGCGTCTTCTTCTGAGATTGGGGTCGTAAAGTGATGTTCTTCCATTTTACTCGCCCTCCAGTGGGTGTGTCACATACGTGACGTCTAGATCCTTTGATATCACTGCTTTGCTGTGCCTTGCAGCCCAGCACTGAACGGCAACGCCCACGGGTAGACTTGCAGGATGACGCATGGCATAGTCGACCTTCACTGCTAGAACTGTTGTCTTGCCTCCAAGACCCATTGGACCAATATCTGTGGCATTAATTGCATCCATGAGTTCCTGCTCAATCTTGGCCACTTCAGGCTCAGGATGTTTGTCATCGAGTGGTCGCAGCAACTGCTGCTTGGCGATCTTGATTGAAATATCTGCACCACCGCCAATTCCCACACCGATGATGTTTGGAGCACATGCCTTGCCCATATAGCTCATTGCATTATCTACAACCAGTTTCTTGACACCTGTTAATCCAACTCCGGGTTTGAGCATGCCAACAATGGAGACGTTCTCACTACCTCCACCCTTAGGATATGCGATGATTTCCAGTGAATCACCAGGCACAACATCCCAGTTAATCCAAGGGATTTTCACACCAGTATTATCACCCGAATTACCACCTACAATCGGATTCACTGCATTTGGTCGGATTGGTACCTCCGCTGTAGCCTTTCTTGTGGCTTTGGTGAGGGCTTCTTTAATCTCATCCATAAATGGAAACTTGCTGCCAACTTTGACGTAGAATATTATTATGCCCGTGTCTTGGCACATTGGAACTCCAGTATCTGCAATATCCATGTTCTGAATGATTGCTGAGAGCTGAGTCTTGGCGGTCTCGTTATCCTCACGATCACGAGCTGCCCTCAATACATCTTCAACATCCTTAGGCAGTTTTGTCACAGCCATCTTGAGAAGACGAAAAGTAGTGTCTTCAATGACTTGCATCGGATCCTTCATTGTATCAGCTTCTTAGAATTGCTGTTGAAGAGGCAAATGATTTACCTCTTACACGGACTCGCAGCCAATTACCCACCTAATCTTTCTTACTGTCTGGCTATATGGTAGGACTATATACATTAGAAGAGGACGCTTCTGTGTGAGATGATGGCTTTATGACACTAGACTTGACCTTGACGTCGATGATCACCTTTGTCACCACCCTTGTGATTCTCATAATATTCAGTATGATGGACATTCGTGAGAGGAAGGTATCCAATCACTACATGTTAGTAGGAGGCGTTATTGGCTTGGTCATCGCATTTCTCCCGGGACATTTGAATCAAAACCCAATATTACATCTGACTGCACCAATCTTTGTGATTGTTCTCTCCTATGTTCTCTTTCATATCAAGGCCATTGGTGGTGCTGATTTCAAAGCGTTGGTCATCTTGAGCATCATCAGTCCTGGGATAGAATTAGCCTTGTGGATAGACCCGATTCTTGAAGCAGTTATTGGAGGCGGCCTTGAGATGCTAATTATGTTGACCTTTGGTTATGTGTACTCTAATTGGTCAAGGAAAAACAATGAAAAAGGCACACCACTGATTCCCTTTCTTAGCGTGGCCTATGTTCTAATCCAGGTATTGGCACTTTTCTAGAGCACTGCCGCTGGAAGGGAAAAGGTATAGAGTAGGGTCCAGACAAGCACCCATAGCAATAGAAACGTAGGTAGACCAGCTGTAACGAGCTTCTGTCGACCTCCAATCTCTTTGGGATCTATCTCTAAAAGGTAAACAACAACGTACAGAGTTAGCGCATACATAAGCAGGCCAAAAATCAGACCTCTTGAGCCACGAAAAGCAGGTCCAGCAAGTCCACAGATTAACGCGGTGATTAATGCGAAGAATATCTTAACATAGGTCTGTTGTTCGTCTGCAGAGTCAGCCCATCTACTGAAAAGGCGTTTGAAGATATTCTGGAGAGGCTCTATCACTGATGACATAGTGTGACACCTGCCGGAGTTATGCGTCTGTCAATCGACTAGGTTATAACAATATCGGACTGGAGTGGCGCTTGATAATGAAAGAAACGATGAGCAATATTGACATTCGGCTGATTCTGCCAGAGCTAAAGGAGTCCGCAGAAGGTGCATTCATCAAGAATGTATACCAATATGGAGATGTCTTCGTACTCAAGCTCTACCAGCCCGCAGAAGGCACGTCACATCTTCTGTTCGAAGTCGGTCGTCGAGTTCATCTCACAGAACATCGTCGAGTTGCTCCTAGGGTTCCACCGAAATTCTGTACAGCGCTCAGGAAATACCTCCGCGACCGAAGAGTCATGTCAGTCTATCAACACGATCTGGACCGAATTGTGGTGATAGAAATCGGTGATGAATCAAGTTCACACAAATTAGTCGTGGAGCTTTTTGGCAATGGTAATGTCCTTCTTCTCGATCCAGAAGACACGATATTCGTTGCAATGCGTTACAGGAGAATGAAGGACCGGGATGTCATTCCCAAGGCGAAGTACGAGTTTCCGCCTCCGCGCGGCATGGATGTCATGAACCTAGAGGCGGATGCACTAGTAGGGGTTCTCTCTGAGTCGAAAGCAAACGTGGTTCGAACTCTAGCAAGCAGACTAAACCTTGACTCCCTTAGCTGTGAGGAGATATGCGCACTTGGAGGAGTGAATCCTCAAGCAAAGGTCCCTGATTTGGATGAGCAAGCAGTAAAGGACCTTTCAGGTGGACTCTCTCGCTTTATCGAGAAACTCAAGAGTGGAATTAGCGAGCCTCGAATAGTCATAGATGATGAAGACGAGGAGGAACAAGTTGCATTCGTTCCCTTCATGTTGGAAGTCTATAACGGCTTGCCAACCACGATATTCCCTACATTCAGTCAGGCTATTGACAACTTCTATGGCATATCTGACATGGAACTTGAAGATGAGGAGATTCTCGAGGCTCATGAAAAAGAACGCATGCGCCTTGAGAGGATTATTGAGAAACAGAAAGAAGGGATTGCTCGATTAGAAACCAAGGCTGTCAATTTAAGGCTGGCAGGAGAAGCTATCTACAACCACTTTCAGATGGTACAAGATGTTCTTGAAACAATCTCAAGTGCAAGAACAGGTGGTCTATCCTGGGCAGAGATTTCATCTAGGGTTGAAGAAGGTAAAGAGAAGGGTATGCCATCTGCAGTCATCATTGAAAGAATAATTCCCTCTCAGGGCAAGATCTTAGTGAAGCTTGCAGATGTCGATGTGAGCCTCGATATCAGAAAGAGTGCACAAGACAATGCATCACTGGTATATGAACAAGCCAAGAAATCTGAGGCAAAGACCAAGGGAGCGCAGAAGCAAATCGATAAGACAATCGCAAAACTGAAGGACTTAGAGGCAAAAGCAGTCAAACCTGAAAAGAAGGTGAAAGTCCCGGTCAGAATCAGGAAAAAGCGGTGGTATGAGAAGTTTCGATGGTTTCTGTCCTCAGAGGGTCATCTTGTCATTGGAGGAAGAGATGCAAAGACCAATGAAAGACTCGCAAAGCGACAGATGGAGTCAAACGATGTGTTTCTCCATGCCGCTCTGCACGGTGCACCCTACATAGTTATCAAGGTTTCAGGAGATCCACCAGGAGAACAGACTCTCACTGAAGCTGCACAGTTCGCCGTTACCTTCTCTCGAGCGTGGCAAGACGGTCTGTCATCAGGTGATGCCTATTGGGTTAATCCCGAGCAGGTCAGTTTCACTCCGCCTTCTGGAGAGTATCTCCCATCAGGGGCAGTTATGATCTACGGCTCGAAGAACTACATTCGAAGGGTCCCGTTAGAACTCACCGTAGGTGTAATGCTTGAAGATGATGATGCAATACCGGTGTCAGGACCACCCTCGGCACTATCGGCTCACACAGAGTACACTGTAAGGGTTACTCCAGGCAAAGGGAAGAAAGGCAATCTTGTGAGGGACATTCTCAACCAGCTGAAGATGTTGGTGCCTGAGGACAAGATGCATTTGATCGACCAGATTCCTCAAGAAGACATGATGCGCGTCCTGCCTGCGGGTGGAGGCGAATTGGTCTCTCGTGACTCAATACGTTGATTATGATTTATTGAAACGGTCAGACAATACAGACACGTTTAAATTCCAACTAGGTTGAGTCAGTCAGGAAATCACCCTGAGTCTAGATGTTCCGGGTGGTTGTAAACCAACTTTCTGATGCGCTGAGGTATTAACTGATGTCTGACCCTTCACAATCAATGTCTGTGAGAGAAATCATGTCTGTCAATGTTGTGACGATGCCCCCAGATGCCAGCGTGCGTGAGGTGGCTCGCTCAATGAATGAGATGGACATAGGATCGATAATAATCTCTGATAAGGGTCGGCCACTAGGAATCATAACAGAGTCTGATATTGTTAGAAGGGTGGTATCGGAGGACAAGGACCCTAAGAGTGCTAAAGCCAAAGATATCATGAGTTCACCTCTTGTTCATGTCACTCCAAACACCGCCCTGACAGAAGCCATGAGAATAATGGCTCGCGGTAATATTCGCAGAGTTGCGGTACTCAAGAATAACGCACTAGCTGGAATAATCACTTCGCGAGACATTCTACGCTGGTCACCGGAACTCATTGACGTGCTAATGGAGTCTCTAAAGCTGCGTTCTGAAATCGCAACTAGAAACGAGGAAGAAGAGGAAGACGAACTCATCGCGTATGGTGGTACTTGTGACAGCTGCGGAGAGTACTCCACCGAATTGGCTCTTGTAGATGGAAGATATCTCTGTGATGTGTGTCGGAGCTAGTTGATTAAACTAAAGGAGTGCATTCAGTTCGGTAAGCACGGTGATAGGAGGATTGTATGTTGGAAGTAAGTCAAATTATGGCAGAACCAGTCACTATCGACAAAGATCAGAGACTATCATACGCTCTTGAGCTTCTTGACAAGAAGCGTGTAGATAGGCTAATTGTTACTCAGAATGGTACTGTAACGGGTATTCTCACGTATGCGGACATCGCAGACAGGCTTAGTGTTAGTAAAGTAGTTGCCGTTTCAATCGGAAGACTACATGTTTCAAGCGCGATGACTGATACCGTAATTACCGTATCTCCGGATGACGATGTCACCGAAGTTGCTCAGCTCATGGTGGAAAGAGGTATGAGCGGATGTCCCGTTGTTGATAAGGATGACAAGCTCGTTGGTGTAATCTCGAAGACAGAGCTTTGCTCTCTTGTGACCAAGTTTGAGGACATCAAGGTGGAAAACCTAATGACAACAAAAGATATCCTTGTCGTCAATCCCGTGGAGCGCCTGGTGAAGGCGAGGAGTGAAATGCTCGATAAGGGATACTCGGGACTTCCAGTTACAGATGGCCCAAGGGTTTTAGGATTGCTCACTGAGAGAGCTGTTGCAGAAGCGATGGCGAGATTTAGCGTGGAGGTCCCTGATAAGCACCGCAGAAACCAAGTTAGACAGATACGAGTTGTAGATGCCATGATAAGAGAGCCTCCATTAGTATCTCCAGAAGAGCCCCTTGCTGTAGCTATTGAGAAGATGAGGAAAGCGAATCTGAACACATTGCCTGTGGTGGGTGATGGTAACAAGCTCATAGGCATTATCAGTGCAACTGATCTAACCCGTTTCGTTGCTAACAAGTTCAAGGTCCCAGAATCAGAAGAATAGCCCTTGGCGACAAAATCATATCGTGCCGTG
>JASFEL010000017.1:0-8699 GCA_050124855.1 Candidatus Thorarchaeota archaeon
TATGGTTTCTCAGGCTGTTGAATGGGCGTCTCATGCAACAATCTTTGATAATGCACATCGAGTTGAGAGAATCTATCACATGGAGATCAATAGCCTCTTTTCGATGCCGAATGTTCATGTCGATATCTCAAACAGCTATGATGCAGCACTACAAGCTCTGAAGGAACACAAATCACAAATTCCAAAATCGGACCAGTACTACGTGAAATTGTATGATGCAAGAACTCGGTTAAGAGGAGTACAATCAGCGTGTGATAGAGCTGAATCTTTCACAATCACTCTACCTACTCATTCTGGACCCTTCTATAAGCAAAACAGTGTGAAGAGTCTGCTTTAGATCTGAACGGCTAAACTATTGACTACCCTCAGTCTTTCGCCTTCTAGCTGCAAGTAATGCCTTGAGCTCACCCATCATTCCACCGGGGCCCGAAGGTGCTCTTGGGGGAGGAGCTTTGGCAATGGGCGCCTTTGCCATTGGCTCACCGCTTGCTGCTGCCGCTGCCGGTGAAGGACTAGCTGCAGCGACGCCGCCTCGCTGGAGCGCGTTGATTTTGGCATCAAACGAAGACTCGATTTTTGAGAGCTGGCCTTGGAGCTCATAAACATCTTCCATGACCTTACTGACGGCCTCTGTGAGTTTGGTTGTGATTATACTGACGACCTCTCCTAGAGCACGCAATTTCTCCTCTGTTGGGTCTTTCAAAGCCCATTCAAACTCATCCATAATGAAGTCTTCGCCATCTTTGCTCATTTCATGGACCTCTTTAGCGACTGAAAGTGGGGGTTTTGTCTATAAACATATTCCGCGTGCAGCTGAATCTCAGAAACCGTTTATTGCCCTCTCTACCTCTGCCTTCGCATCTGCGAGTATCTTCTCCACTTGTTGATCAGTAGGTGCTTCACAAGTAATTCTAATGACTGGCTCAGTTCCTGAAGGTCGAACAAGAACCCATCCCGCTTTTAGAGAGATGCCGATTCCATCCACCGTTATGACTTCTACTATGTCCTCCATAGCTTTTGGTAATGATTTGGCAAGGGTGGACATGATTGCGCTCTTCTTCGTATTCTCACATTTCATCTTGGCCTTTCTCAGCGGATAAACTGGGATCTCTGAGATGAGTTCCCCAAAAGATCGCCCAGTGGATGCCATCAACTCAAGAATCCTGCATGCTGTCAGAAACGGCTCTGGAGCGTTATGGAACTCTGAGAAAATGAACACACCAGCTGCCTCTCCTCCAAATGTCGATCCAGTTTCCTTCATCTTGAGAGCTACCTGAATATCGCCAACGGGCGTTCTGAGTGTCTTCCCGCCTGCCTTTTCGACAGTTTCGTCAACGATCTTTGAGCTGTCCACGGTTGTTACGATAGCCTTGTTTTTAGAGCGTTTCAGTTCCTCTTGTGCGAGTAGGGCAATAGTTCTGTCCCCCCTGATCACCTCTCCTTTTTCGGTAACAAAGACGACCCTGTCTGCGTCACCATCGTGGGCGATGCCTAGGTCTGCACCCGTATCCTTGACCATCTTGATGAGGTCTGTGAGAGACTCCTTGTCAGGTTCAGATATTCTTCCGGGAAAGTGCCCATCTGGTTGGCTGTTTATTGAGATGACTTTGCAGGCTAGGCTTCTCATCAGGTAAGGCGCTAGAACCGAGCCAGCACCATTTCCCGGATCCACGACAACATTGTATTCCTTAGACTCGATACTTTTGGAATCAATCTGTTCAAGAATGGAGGCAACATGGTCATCGACGGCATTATCTATGGTCTGTTCTTGACCCAATCTATTCCATTCGGCGACTTGAAATTCCTCTTTAGTATAGATACGCTCGATCTCACTCTCCATCTCAGGAGTGTACCCCATGCTATCGGGACCCCAGAACTTGACACCAGTATACTCAGGTGGATTGTGAGACGCTGTCACCATGAGCCCTGCGTTGTATCCCTGACGCATGGTGATGAAGGCTAGAGTGGGTGTTGGAATCATGCCTGCTTTTACGACGTTGACACCCGTTGATAGAATTCCAGCTGCAAGAGCGTCCTCAATCATTGGACCGGTCGTGCGAGCATCTCTTGCCAATACTACTGATCCTTCCCCTAGGTATGTCCCCAAGGCTTTGCCCAGTTTCAGAGCCATCGAGAGGTCAAACTCAGTGCCATAGACCTTTCGAACACCTGTAGTACCAAAGAGTTTTCCAGTCATCTTGTACACAGAGTGCAGTCTACCACTGCTGGAGAAAAAGGTACCTACTGACAGTGTGGTGTACAAAATATCTCTATATAATCAAGGGTGAATGAAGTCGGTAGACTTTGGAGGTTCATCTGCTGTGCCTTTCTTTGATTATCAAGGCATGAGGCTTTACTACCAGGACATTGACAAGCGAGAGGACAAGACCAGAGGCTTGCCTGTTGTCTTTGTGCACGGTGCTGGCTCATCGCGCAGGACCTGGCACATGCAGATAGGTGCCTTTGAATCAATGTACCGAGTGATTATACCTGATCTCTCGGGACATGGAGAGTCAGACCCTGGTCCTGATGATACCACCATTGAGGATTTCACCTCAGAGGTTTCCGCTCTGATTGAACATCTAGACCTTTCTGATTTCGTAATGGTTGGTCACTCCATGGGCGGCGGAATTGTGATGTCTTATACATTGACTGAAGGATTCCGGAGGCCTCTTGCAATTACGCTTGTTGACACATGTCCTGACCTCGAACTGTCAAAACTAGCTACTGGTTTGGCAATCGAAACGGTAGAGACCCAGCTATACTTGTTCAAGGGGCGGAAGGAACGAGGGAAGAATGGTCCCTATGACATCATCCGTCAGGAAGAAGATATCAAGAGGAAAAATCCGCGGATTATTAGCAGAGACCTTGCCGCAGCTGACAAGTTCAATGTGACTGACCGCGTTGGCGAGATTGATTTGCCAGTCTTTGTGATTGTCGGAGAGAAGGACAACATTGTGACGCCAGCCATGGCAAAGAAGTGTCAAGAATCTCTTCCCCGAGCTGACATCGCAGTAGTCAAGAATGCGGATCATGTCCCAATGCTTCAAAATCCTGATGACTTCAATACAATTCTCCGGAAGTTCCTTGAATGGGTAGAGAACAAGTCAAGTAGGTTCTGATTCCACCTCAGCTTTGTGTCTGGAGAAGCCCGCTCAAGGGTAGGGGCAATATAGAACGAAACCTTATTAGTGCGCTAGAACTCTTATCGCTTCGTAGAACTACCCCCACATGCTGCAGCAATGTTCGGGAGTTCCCATTTCCGGAGGAATCGATTGTGAGTAGCAGCTATGACTACCTCTTCAAGGTCGTTGTCCTTGGTGAAGGCGCTGTTGGGAAGACTGCAATCGTTACACGCTTCTCACACGGCTTCTTCCGAACAGACTACAAGACCACTATCGGTTCTCAGTTCGCTGTCAAGAACATCGATGTCGTCGGCGCAGATCAGGTAAACCAAGTTGTAAAGCTGCAGATTTGGGATGTAGCCGGTCAATCCAGATTCCAGATACTCCGACCAATGTACTATCGTGGTTCGAACGGAGGGCTCCTTGTCTATGATGTGTCTAGACGTCGGACCTTCATGTTACTGCAGGAATGGCTAGACGAGCTTCACAAGGCCATCCAAAAGGAGATTCCGCTGGTTCTTGTTGCTAACAAGACGGATCTGCCAGACAGAGTTGTTGAACCTTCAGAGGGCCGGGAGTTTGCTGACGCCCATGGTATGCCATACATTGAAAGCTCAGCAAAGACCGGCGAAGGGGTCGTTGATATCTTTGAGAAGCTGGGCACGACTCTGGTACGGAAGCGTCAAAGCGGACCCCGCTAGCCCCCCACCTCTTTCTTCGCTGTATTTGCCTGTCTAAAACCGAACTCATATCAGGCTGGATGCAATTCTCATTTCTAGCAAGATGACCGATCCTGATGAATATTATGCAGTGAACACAATCCCTGCAATCGTTTGGGCATTAGAGCTCTATCTAACTGCTGGAGCACGTTTCAAAGACCGGACATTAGAGGTTGTCTTTCCAGCGGGAAAACACAAGGAGAACATGAGGAAAAAGGGAGAACACGAAATCGTTGTATGGATATCAAATCGCAAGATCTACGCTAGAGCCCGCTGTGATTTTAAAAAGGAGTGCAAAGTGAATACAGGTCGCGTAAATGGAAGTGATCGAGACGCACTGAAGGAGCTACCTTGGGATGAGCTCAATGTTCGTGCATTCTTCAAGACAATGGTGAAGTGGCTCATGAGGATGGATCTTGATTTCAAGACATTAATCCGTGCTTTCAATACAGTTTGCGACCGCCGCGTGGCTTTGCCACTTACTACAAAATACGGCAAGAAGTTTGACAAGTTCAATGACTATCGTTCGCACAGATGGCCCAAGGATGCAACTCCAGACAACCGACCACGCTTCCTGGAGGAGGTCCTTATACGAGTTTCATTCTGGATCCAATCAGCGGCACAAGTCAACGCTCTGGATTACTAGTTTGAAGAGCATAGAGAATAAGTTGAGGGAATCCCTTCTATCTAGATGGGAGGGACTCCCCCCTTTTGGGGATTTCCACCACGAATTCCCATGTCAAATTAAGTAAGATACGCATTTAAACTATATCGCAAAAAGTATAGCCTAATACATCTAGAGTTCATTCTGACCAAATCATACGTAATCAGAAACCCTTTAGCCACTATATGTCACCACAGGCGCGTGCGGATGTGAGCATTCTATGAGGATTGGCCTACTTGTGAACCCAATCGCTGGCATGGGGGGACGAGTAGGTCTCAAAGGCACTGATGGTGTAGTTGAGGAGGCTATTAGAAGAGGTGCTGAACCTGTTGCTGCAGGACGAGCTGCTGATTTCTTGGATGCTCTGTCACAGATGCAGAAAGTTGGGCGAGTCGAGTTCAGTCTTGTGACATGCCCAGATATGATGGGCGAGCAGGTGATTAGAAGCAGCGGGCTGCCTCATGATGTTGTAGATGTAGACATTGCTCCAGAAACAGGGCCAGATGACACTCGGAAGTGTGTGGTTGCTCTATTTGAAGCTGGGGTCAGACTGCTCGTTTTCGTTGGTGGAGATGGAACTGCACGTGATGTCCTCGATGCTATCACTGAACATGCTCTGGATGGTTTGCTCGTGCTAGGAGTTCCATCTGGCGTGAAAATGTATAGTGGGATTTTCGTCATAAATCCTCGAGACGCCGCAGAGGTCATCCGTCTCGTTCTACAAGGTACTACCTCGCCAGCAGAGTTTGAAATCATGGATGCTGATGAGGAGGCAATCCGAGAAGACCAATTCATCATCAAGCTCTATGGTTACCTCAAGGGTCCTGCAGTGCCCGCTCGTTTTCAGGGAGCAAAACAAGCTAGTCCTGAAACAACAAATGAACAAGAGGCACAGGAAGCAATTGCTCGATACGTGACCGAATCTATGGAGCAAGAAAACTGGTACATTCTCGGTCCTGGTACTTCCGTGCGTACCATTACGGACATCTTGGGAGTCAAGAAGACTACACTCGGCGTTGACCTCTTCTCAGATGAGACTATCCACAATGACGTCAATGAGGATGACATCCTCAAACTTGTGACGGACTTCGAGAAGGCGTGGATTATCGTTTCACCCATTGGTCACCAAGGAATGCTATTCGGCAGAGGAAACCAACAGATCAGCCCAAAGATAATCGAATTGGTGGGGAAGGATCGGATTCTAGTAATCTCCACTCCTAGTAAGTTAAATGGCATTGAAGGGGGAATCTTGAGGGTTGACACTGGCAGCGTTGAGGTGGATGAGATGCTTCAGGGCTACATTCGGGTCATCACAGATTACAACGAGATTCGACTTATACAGTTAGTGTAGCCAGCCTCATTCATCGGTCTCTCTTTCTAGTCACGTAATATGCTATGATGACCAGAGGAAGAATCCCTGCTACAACACCTCCAATATAGAATAGACTTGGAGGTATTCGAAAGAGGAACGGTCGTATGACATCAATGGGTATCTCAAGTGCAACCCTGGGTGAGGTGTATGTTTCTGCTGTAGTTGTGAATTCCACATAGCCGTTGAGAATGTCTCCCTGAAGCACATCAAAAGGAAGCGGATCACCAACGGCATTTGCAAAGAAGAAGCCCCCAGTACCTGTCGCTGGCATGAGCACTGGGTCAAATTCATGCGTTTGAGCTTGCACAAAGCTCTCGTTATTGAGAGAGAGGAACAGTGCTGCTCTAGTGAGCCTTTCATCATTGGTGAAGTTGTAAGAATAGAGGATGTCAACCATCAAGTCCAAACGACCATTCATCTCCGTGACCTGGAGTGACCATTCCGTCACGTTGACTGGCGAATCAGACATATCCTGAAGTCCTGTAGCATTCGATTGGGATGGTTCTCCCAACGCATCCACTGGCGTCATCACTAGAAATAGAACAAGGCAGATACAACAGAATGGGGATGAAAGGGTCCTCGACATCTCAAATACCTCTCATTGAGCTTCAGCACTAAAGAAACATGCGATGGGATTGGGGTGGCCCTGCTCTGTTAGCGGAGGCGAGAGGAGATAGACATGGCTCCTATGTGGAAAGAATATGCCAGGTATTTCCCATGCGGGCCACCCCTGACAGGGAAACAATTCCTATTAGACCGTGAATGCTAATGAAGGGACCGAAGGTTGAGGAACTGTACTTGTACAATGAGTGAACTATTATGATCGTGCTAATGACAGAATATTGAATAGTCACTTCAAGCCGGAAAATATACACAAGCATTCCTTGCGCAATCACGGTTTCTCTCCCAGTTCTCACAAGAGCCGAACTCGGGTTCTGGACCAAGATCAACTTGGTGCTCATTTCTTAAAATCTCAATAGCTGCGGCTATTCCATAAAGTGAGGACCTTTTGCAGCATCGGATAAGCCCATCAGTCACCTTTTCTAGAGCTGCAATTGTAGCTCTATGAGCCGACAAGCGCTCTGGTCCTTTCGTCGGAGTAGAACCCAAGAAGAGTGCAACAGCAATCCCCGCACCTACACACGCTCCGCAATTTCCAGCTGTGCCACAGTACCCACCAGGTATCTTTGAACCCCTTCTTATACCCTCAAGGATCATCTCATAGGTCACCAAATCGCCATTTGGTCGTTTAATATCTAAATTCTTCATGGCAATAAGCAAGGCTGCAGGTACTAGGCTGTGATGCTCTGGCCCATGAAACGTGAACGATGAATGCTTGAATGCAGCTTCGAGGAGGTCTCGCGGGCTGGTGCTACTGTCCCCTTCCGCCATCCTACGTAAGAGGTCAAGCGCATCCGCAGAGTGACATTCGTCACAGACAAAGTGACCATTTGGACAATGGATTGTAGAGGTGAACTCAAGTCTGCAATAGTCGCAGACATGCTCAGAGCCCTTATCACTATAGACAAGGGTTTCCCCGCATACCATGCATGCATAACCGTGAGCTGTGGATCTATCAGCCAACCTCTATCACTCCCTCTCAACGCGCATGCTTCACTCTATTGAGATTTGTGATAGCGCTCTATTAATCAGGTTCAATCAGCTCGGTATGACAGAGCTTAGCATCTAACTAGACATCAGCATCAGCGAACCTCATTGAGATATTGGTGACATGATTTGAAGTTTACAATCTTTGAGACAGAGTTTGGACAATCAGCAATTTTATACTGGGCAAAGGGTGATTCCGCCAAAGCAATCCACATTCTGCTTCCCCGTTCAGAGAAAGCAATCAAAGATGCCATCATGAGTAGGTTTCCCCACGCCTTGAACGCATCTGGGGATGAGGTATCAAAGCTTCGAACATGCATTCAAGACTTCTTCACAGGAAAGCCAGATCCAATTCCCTTGAGTTTCGTTGACATATCTATATGCTCCGCATTTCAGTTGTCTGTCTTGATGGAAGAACATGCGATTCCCCGCGGTAAGACCTCTTCATATGGAAGGATAGCTGCAAGATTGGAATCCCGTGCTGCACGAGCTGTAGGTCGTGCACTGGCAAGAAATCCATTTCCAATAGTTGTCCCATGTCATCGTGCTGTTAGAAGTGATCGTTCGCTTGGAGGATTTCAGGGCGGTCTCGAAATGAAGAAGCGTATCTTGATTCTTGAAGGAGTTCGATTCAGCTCTAAGGATAAGGTACATCCGGATGATTTCCTTGGCTGAGAAACACTTGAGGCGCCACACCTAAATATCTCGTGTCATCAAAAACAAATCATGGCTCGCATTATTGTTATCGGTGGATGTGGGACTGTCGGAAGTATAGCGGTAAAGGCATTAGCTGCATATGACGATTTCTCAGAAATAGTCGTGGCTGATTTGGACTATGAAGGTGCTCAGACCTGTGCTGCTGAAGTGGATGAAGACAGGTGTTCAGCTATTCTAGTTGACGCTACCAATCCTGACAATATTAGGGAAGTGATCAGGGGCGCAGACATCGTTCTCAACGTGTGTGGCCCATTCTATAAGCTTGGTCCAATAGTTCTCAAGGCTGTAATTGAGGAGGGAATTAATTACGTTGATGTCTGTGACGACTTCGACGCAACCCAAATCCTGCTGGAGATGGACAAAGACGCGAAGAAGGCAGGCATAACTGCACTGACAGGAATGGGTGGTTCTCCCGGGATAGCGAATCTACTCGCGAAGTTCTGTGCTGATGTCCTGCTTGATGAAGTAGATTCCATTGACATTCTTCATGTGCA
>JASFEL010000018.1:0-8682 GCA_050124855.1 Candidatus Thorarchaeota archaeon
ATGTGGCAGCTTGCAGGCCTGTCACGCGCTCGCGCAGCGCACATCTCCTGCAACGACACCGGGCTTAATTTCCGAGATCGGAACGGGATCGGATGGACCCCGGCGCCTATGGCCGCCATCAAGTTCCGTGGTCTGCCAAATTGGGTTTTAAACATTGTCCTCTGACCCGGTCTTTCTCCTTGCTGCATACCGTTTCATCAACATCTCGCATTCTAACACACTTCCCTCTTCCCAGTCACGCATAACATTTCGTTCAAATAACGCAAATTTCAACATCAGCTCTTTATGTAACCGTCGCGCTACTTGTACATGGGTAGACCGTAATGGAGGCGTCAAAAACAGCAATTCCGATGCTGGAAAGTAAAGAAGACTCTGGCAGTCTTGGCATTGTTGCCATTGTATGTGCGATTCAATTCGTAAGAGGACTAATTCTCTTTACAGTAAACGCCACATTATATTTCGGATCTCCCTTTTCTACTGGTATTGATCCCGTCATTATAGTTCTCCCCACTGGAATGATATTCGGAGTATTAGATATCGTGTTCTCAGTTATTTTATGGATACGAGGTGTGGGGGGTTGGACTTATGAAAGACCAACTCGCACATTATATTGTGTACAAGGTAGAGAAATTCAGAGGGGATGAGAAAGAACCATGCATTGGCTGTAGCATAGATGAACGTGAGGAGATAGACCCAATATATAGTGGGCATGAATGAAGGGAAGTAAACAGTAAGTGGAATGAGAAGAATTGTGATTGCTCTAATGACATCAGACGCAACCATGATTGTCTTGCGATTCCACTGATCAACATATACACCTACAAAACCTGCAAACACGACAACAGGTAGGGTCTGTGCCATAGCCAGAATTGCCATGGCAATTGTAGAGCCTGTGAGGTCGTATGCATAGAACATGAGAGCAAGGGAAGATACTCTCCCAGTGGTCACCATGCCAGTGAGTGATGAAGATCTCGTCAATCTCTACTGGTCGAATCCCGAAGTACTTCAACTCAGTAACAAGTCGGTTCCGTTCATCTGCGAATGGTTCGAATTCCTTCTGACCCTCCCAGCTCACGTCGATGAGTATCTTCTTGCCATCGGTCTCAACGAGGGTCACTGTCGCTAAGTTCAGGACTCCAATTTCTCGTTCCAGATCACGAATCTTGGGTGGATTGTAGTCTTCCCATACCTCTGGTCCACGAATTGTATTGCCAGAACGGATGACCTGTAGTCTGTCCACTGTTCCTTTCATCTTTCAAACTCACCAAGGAAGTTTGTCCTCATTGGAGGTATATCATTTTCCCCAAGCGCAGAAAAAAGAGGAGTAGTGCCTTTCGGGGCACTACTTCTGGAGAGATTAGTCCTTCCGGAGAGCGTCAACGGGGTCGAGTTTGGATGCCCTCCATGCTGGGTACAGACCAAAGACTACACTGACCAGAACTCCGTAGAACATGGCCATGATCATCAACTCAGGTGTAATGACTGGAGTGATAGTTCCAAACATTGACCCTACACCACCATTACCACCCGGTCCCATGGCACCGAATCCGCCGCCCATCATGCCTGAGAAGACATTTGCAATCACACAACCAGCAATGATTCCGATTATTCCACCTAGAATACCAATGAGAAGTGCCTCACTCAAGAACACACCTAGCACTGTGCGACCTTTGGCACCAAGTGCTTTCAGGATACCAATCTCTCGGGTCCTTTCCATAAGACTCACAATCATAATGTTCATGATTCCTACTCCAGCTACGAGGAGAGAAATAGCCGCAATACCCCCAAGTAGGGTCTCAACCGTACCCAACATCGTATTCACTGTGTCAAGAATTGATGTCAATGACGTAACTGTGGCTTCACCATCGAAAAGGAGATCAATGTCTGCTGTGACTGCCTCAATCAATACAGAGTCATCTGAATCGAGCTTGATTATGATTGGATTGGCCTTATCAGATTCGAGGAGATCAATAGCGGTTTGCATGGGCACGTAGAATCCAGTGTCACTTAGAACACTCGATCCTGCACCACCTATTTCTTCGATAATTCCAACCACGATCAAAGTGACATTCTTCTCTGTGGGGAGTCCAGCATTGATTGTTACTGTGAGACTGTCATCAATATCAGCAAAGTAGGTACCATTCTTCCAGGGATCATATAGTGAGTGTCCAATGACCACACTGTTGTTGGTTGGTTCTTCAGGAATCTCACCAAATTCTGCAACGAATGTCGTAGTGTAAAGCGCACTGAACTCAGTATAGTTTACACCTGTCAAAGTCACTGTTGTACTCGTCACGTCTGATTCGACAGTAGCCCGACCATTTACTAATGGTGTGGCAAAAGTAACCCCTTCAATCGTTTCGATGGAATCTGAATCATTGGTGTATAATGTGAAATCAGAGGGCTGCGTTCCAGGAGTTGGAAATGGATTCTGAGAGGTAACGATCAAGGTGTCTGTTGAGAATCCTTCTTGCAACTGGTTTGTGATGCTGACCTCGAATCCCTGTGTAAAGGACAATAAGGCTACAATCGCAGCAATTCCGATAACGATTCCAAGTGTTGTCAGTCCTGATCGAAGTTTCCTTAGGCGAATTGCACTGAAGGAATAACCCAGAGTGTCTCTCGACCTCATTGGTGATTCACCTCATCGGATGCGATGTTGCCATCGACGAGTCTGATCTTCCTTCGTGCTCTGTTACCCACATCAGGATCGTGAGTTACAAGTATCACGGTCATCCCAAGGTCTCTGTTCACTACATCAACCAAGTCCATGATCTCAGATGCTGTGACACTGTCCAGGTTACCAGTGGGTTCGTCCATCAAGAGGAAACTGGGATCAGTCACCAAAGCCCGAGCTACGGCAACACGTTGTCTTTCACCTCCTGAGAGTTCGGAGGGTTTGTGGTGAATTCGACCGCCAAGACCAACCTTTTCGAGCATCTCTTCAGCTTTAGCGCGGCGTTCATCACGTGGTACACCTGCTATCGTTAAGGGAAGCTCTACATTTCCGATTGCATCAAGGCGGCTAATCAGATTAAAGAACTGAAAGACGAAACCTACTCGTTGCCTCAATTCAGCAAGTTGATTGTCATTGAGCGTACTCACTTCTGTCCCTCTTATTGCAAGAGACCCAGTTGTGGGCCGATCAAGAGCACCTATCATATTGAGGAGTGTGGACTTCCCAGACCCTGAGGGCCCGAGAACAGAAACAAACTCCCCTGCTTCCACCTGAAAGGACACACCCCGGAGAGCGTGCACTGGGACAGACCCCAGTTGGTACGTCTTTGTCAGGTCATGTACTTCTAGTACTGTACTCAATTCTATCATTCTACCTTTGTCGTTCTGTGATATACAGGTGACAAAGGCTAGTCGTCCACGTCTTCCGATGCGTACTGCTTCTTTATCCTTTCAACCTCTTTGGTGAACTTTTCCGCAGCTTGAGTGAGCTTTTCAAGAACCTCGGGTGGCGGGTCTTTGCCGATAGCAGCACGGAGCCCCATTAGAGACTTGAAGAGATTCCGAATGGAGGGGGGCATTTCCGTGAATGGAGCCAGCATGCCGAGAAATGGTCGGGGAAAAGGAGTGAACCCCTGATCGATCTTCTCACGAAGCTCACCACTCTGGTCTACTTGGTGTTCAAGAAATCTCGTACCCATCTCGGTCAACTCATACCTTCGAGTTCGCCCGTCTTCGTCGGGAACCTCTTGGGTGAGTCCATCCTGAAGTAGACTCTTCAGGAGTGGATACATTGAACCAGGTTTTGGCCTCCAACTCCCACCCATCTCTTCTTCAATTGCGGATGTCAACTCCGCACCAGACATGGGAAGTTCTTTGAGTTTGTGGAGGACCTGGTACCTAAGGAATCCCTTCGGGACCTTGGCTGTGTGTTGAATCCACTTCTTGAGGGGATCAGGAAGCCCAAACTCCTGCTTGACCTTCTCCAGACGGGCCTCAGAAAGGTAATACTTCTTGCCTTTCCGTACAATGGGAGCCTTGTCTGGAGGCAATGGAGGTAACATATGTTCTAGGTCTTCAGGCAGACCGAGCTCTTTCCATGTCAGTGCCTTCTCAGGCGTAGTAGCACCCTTCTCTCGAAAGGTGTCTATGAACCTGCGAAAGGGACTGAACATGTTGGATTCCATGGTCGAACTAGCCTTTATCTTATTCGTAACATATCATTACTGATATATCACATATGATACAATTTATATCACATATGATATATAAGGTCTCTGAAGGAAACATCCACTTGATTAAGGGGAAGCAATCTAAACACATAATAACTCGTTAACTATCGTTAAAGATGTAATAGAATTAGTCTCGGAGATGATTGATTGCGATATCGAAAGGTTGGAAAAAGTGGACTGAAAGTAAGCGAGATTTCTCTTGGTTCTTGGCTGACCTATGGTGGAACTGTAGAGAACGAAATAGCAAAGAAGTGCATGGCTCAAGCACTGGACTTAGGAGTCAATTTTATTGATTCAGCCGAAATCTATGCGGGAGGAAAGGCTGAGGAGGTCATTGCTCAGTTCATCAGAGACGAAAATGTAAGCAGGCGGAATTTAGTTGTATCAAGGAAAGTATTCTGGCCCACAAGTAAGGACATCAATGACTGGGGGAACAGCAGAAAGAACATCATGAATAGTCTAAGTATTGCCCTCTGACCCGGTCCCCCTCATTACTGTGTGAATCCAATATGACTACTAAGACATTGTTTCAGAATCCTCTCTGCCTCTTCATGTTCAGTCAGATCTGTAGCCACCAGCGGATGAACCTCCATGTTGAAGACTTTCTCTACCACTGATGGTGCCAAGGAATTGGGCAAATCCTGCTTATTGGCTATCACACCTAGAGAAGCTGATTCCGCACAACTCATGATTTCGGACAGCAACTTCTGAGACTCTAAGACGTTCTTCAGGGTTGAGTCAGTCAACAGTAGTAAGACATCAACATTGACTAGACATGACTCCCAAATCTTGTTGACATGGTCATCTCCTCCGAGGTCCCATAGATCAACGGTGCAGTTCGAAAAAACCATACCATCAATGGTTTCAGTATTCATACCCATGGTGGGAGTATAGACCTGAGGAGGCCTCTGTCCAAGCAACAAATGCATGGCAGCAGTCTTTCCTACACCTCTGGTTCCTATCAGGGCAACCACTAGCTTCGATTCTAGGAACGGCGTCACAATCTGTGTGAAGTTCTTGAACATCTTTGTGATTGACCGACTCTCTAATTCGCTCCTTACTACCCGACCCGACCGTCGCACTCTATCGGTAATCATCTTGTCCGATTCTTTGCCGTCTGTGATGAAGACAACAAATAGGTCATCAGTGCACTCGTATGCATAGCATCTGTTATCGTTGAAATCACGTAATAGCACAGACCCCTTTCTGAGTTTGGTCTTTTGCTCAATGATCCAAGGAGTTAGATTCGACAGCATTTCCTCTTCATCAGCGATTGGCCACACTTTGGCCCACGACATTTTCCTTTTTGGAGAAACCTTTAGCAAGATACTACCCAGTATCAATCGAATACCTCTATGTCATCCAAATTTCCATTCAATATTGGACCGTAACAGAGAAAGTATTTCTAACATTGTGTGACACATTGCATGGATTCAGTTGCCATTACGATATTTTCTCAAAGCTTTGCCACTATAGGGCTGCCGTTGTAGGAGCTGTGCAATGATTATTCGTTATCTTCTGACAAGGTCTTCCTCATCGATCTTGCCTGTGAAAGAAAACCACTGACATCGTCATCCCACGTTCCATCGTCACGCAAAAGGCGCTGGTACAGAGTTCTAGTATAATTCCATAATGCTCTAGGTTGGAGGCACCGAATTGTAAGCCCTTCCTCTTGACCCCTCACAGGTAACTCAGACTGGAGATGATATACATCATCACTCGGCATTCTGGAGAAAACAATCAGCATCTTTCCAACCTCGTCAGTCATGACCAATGACATAGGAGTATACTCAAGGAATGCGTTAGCGAGAGCATACACGCCTCCAGATGACCCTTGAACAATAGTGAATAGCGAAGCAAGACCGGGCTCATCTGGCTGATAAACAAGACTCAGAATATCATTGTCCCTGAACCGCGTCAGTACAGATTTGACTTTGCTCCTAGTCAGACCCCAATAGTCCATGAGTTTCTTGTCCTCAAGATCAGCCAAGTAGATAGTTCTCGAAGCAGCGTCGAGAACCTTGGCTTCATCATGATCAATTTGATGTATTTGTGTTCCTTTCCACTTCCCATAGCGCGATCTAAGCTTGCGCATCGTACCCTTTCTTGGAATGGATTTCAAAATCCTGTCTGTAGATGTCCTCCATCCCTTTTTGGTGTCAAAGAGACTGTGATTGACAACCCGAGCGGACCAACCAACATCCATAACGTTGGGCAGTACTCTTCGGACTCGCTCTGCAGAATGTGGTGGCATCTGCATGATCTGGAGATAAGGAGGAGGAGGGCTCTCTCCCAATTCTCCCAGTCTTGTAATCCAGGACATGTGTTTATGGGGCCACCTATGGGCAGATCCAAAATACGCTAGCGTATGAAGACCGATTGCGCGCGTCTTGATGTGCGCACGCAGTTGTACACCGGAGCATAGTAGAGCAAATCGGTTAATCCATGCCTTTGTGCTGCGCTTTGCATCTGACCTACTTATAGGCAGTGAATTGGCAACCTTGTCAGATTGATTGAGGTCAACAATGAACTTCCTAACACGACCATACCAACTTGGAAACATTGCACATACTTTGTCCCAGAATAACAACCATGGAGTCTTCTCGGCTAGTGTGGGTGATGGTCGATCTGGGAGTTCAAGTTGTCTTTTCTCTGCCAAATTCATGAGTCGAACATATTGTGGGGGATCCACCCCATCGATCACACACTGAATATGCCCCATGATTAGCGCTCTTAGAGTTGGAGTGGCGTTTAGTCCCCCAAAGAAATCCACAGGATCAACTTTGGGAATCTCTCGCTTTGTAGTCCAAACAAGAAATACCATCAGTTCCTCCCGAACCTCTGATGGAAATGATAGGGGAATCAAGGGCTCTAATGACTCCTGCATGTCACTGCCAATCTGCAAATCTGGTATTACAACACCCTTTGTCAGCTCCACAAGTTCTTCCCAAGGAGGTGGTGACCCTTTAAGCATCTGCAGAGCATTTTCTCTAGCTCTTTCAGGATCTTCTTGACCGAAGTACCTGTTCATTGACCTATTTAGCTCCCATTCCTCCTGTAGTTCCAAGACCCCGCACTCATAATTCTGAATCATGTGGCTTTCATAAATCGTATCCGACTTGCCATCAGAAATCGTCAACCAATAATTCTGGCTGTTCTTCATTGGCTGGACTGTGAAGACTGCCTCATCATCGCCGCCAAGAACCCTGCCATACCATCCTCCAGTAGAAGGAGGCCAAAACGGATCGGGCATTTGCCCCATCCCCCTTGAGTAAGGTTTCCGCGCTATAAACTTCGGTCTGAGCGATACTTCGTTTTTCTGGTCGAGTGGGTCCACCTGACTTCTTCCATCCTCGCCTACAACAATTGAAACCCTTGTAGTGAAGTATTCGTCCGACGAACCAGCATGGATTACTTCACCAGTAATTGACCTTATCATCACTTCATCTGCTGATACTACTAGTTCACTCCTCTCACCTGAACTGCTGAAGACAGGCAGGCTTGTGAACCTAGTCCACTCTCTCAACCAGCTACACACTCTTCCCAAGTCAGACTTTGGGTCGAATATTAGATTATCCATGTATGTACTGCATACTGCTTCAGCGGAAATGTGGGACGAGAGCAGTGAATCTATATTTCAATGACCAACTATTTTGCTACCACGGTTCAGGGCTAAATGGTCGGCCTGGATGCTTTGAGTTCATTGTCTTGCTCACCTACACGGAATTGTTCTGAAGCTTCGAACGTTAACTTCCGGTAGGCGAATTGTACACACAATGCATCATGAATTGACAATAATTTGCATCTGAGAGCCTTCTGGACGCGAATTTCTAAGTGGCCTTTATTACACCCACTATGAGAGTGACTTGTTTGCCGCACAACACAAACGAAGTAGTCTAAAGACTAACCTCTTCACTTTTACCGATTCTTCTTAATTTATGCAATGGCAGCTTAATTCTTCCATTGGCATGCAAAACCGCTAGTGTGGAAGATATGAAAAATGATCCCCAAAGCATAACCGCTACAACTGCATCAAAGGCTACAACCCACGGTGCCACACCATTCAGAGTCGCTGTGAAATAATCTGTGTCGGAGGTATATGTCACACTACCTGCATTTAGAAGTACAGCTGCATTAGGATCTGCCTCACTGCTGTACTTCTCTACTCTCACTTGGACGTCCTCTTTCGAGAGGAGAATCTCGGAACCATCATCCATCACAAAAATGAGTCCTGAGAAAACGAAAGTGCCTCCGAACTCAGAGATGTATGATGCAACAGCAGCGTCATCAATAGTGACTGTTGTCGCTGCCAATTGGCCGTCCCCAATTGTATCATTGAGCATTAACATCGGGAGAATTGGATGTAAATCATGCAGGTAGCCTGCGCTGTCATGCCACTTTGGATAGAACGCAATATAGTCTGCTAGCACGTTCCTTATCACTGGTCTTCCCAACATAGTCTTCCCATAATAGAATCCTACAAAGGCGTACATGT
>JASFEL010000019.1:0-8544 GCA_050124855.1 Candidatus Thorarchaeota archaeon
ACTTCGAAACACAGGCAATCTATGACACGATGAACTCTCCAGCTAGCAGGTTGGCTATAGTGATTGGGCACACTATTGCAGCTGTCCCTCGTTCTTTAGTAGTGATGATTATCACAATCCCCGTACTCTTGTTGGGAACTGGAACCTTACCGGTTGGCAATGTGTTTGTACTTGGATTGATCCTGCTTCTCACTCTTCTGGCATTGGTCCCAATAGGAGAAGTAATCGGCATCCGCACAAAACAAAGAGAGCAGGCTATTCTCTTCTCGGTCTTGTTTGCTGTGTTTGGATTTCTTACTGGTGGTGGTCTTGCTCCAATTGGCCTCATGCCCACAGAGTTAAGGGCAATCGCCTTGCTACTTCCAACAACTCACTCTATTGCCATGTGGACTCGGTTGTTCTTTCTAGACACAGTATCTGGTCTACTGCCTGGAGTTGTAGCTCTTCTGACAGTTTGGATTGTGATGTCATTGATTACTGCACAACTGATGAAACGGGAGGTAGAGCGTTCATGAGCGAGTTCATCAGGATCTTTCGTGCTGGAGTCAAAAAGGAACTGAGGGTGTGGCTTCGCAATAAAAGAAGACTTGGTTTTGTCGCCTTGTTTCCTCTTCTCTATTACTTTGCCTTTGTGCTCCTAATGGGGGGTGTATATGCAGGGCCTGGAGTCGATACTGCTCTGGTCATAGAGGAACAGAATCCTGGAGTCTATACGAATGGATTGGTGGAGATACTTGGAGAGCACGACCCAATTCCACCCAGCCTTAGACTTATAGAAATGAATGCAGAGAGAGCTGATGTTCTATTTGAGAACGGTGAGATTCTCGTCGTCATAACGATCCCTGATGGTTTCGAGGAAGCGGTAACGAATAACGTTTCTACCAGCATTCACATAGAGGTCAATAATGCACACGAAGACATGACGAAGAATTTACGAATGCCAGTGATCCGCAAACTAGATCTCTTCTACCAAACTTACTTGCCTGATGCTGCAAGCTCTAACTTCGAAGTCGAGTTGCTCAATGAATTCACTCCACCAAGGCTGGCGTACATGGCTTGGACGATATTGATCTTCGGAATCTCTTTCGGCGGATTATTCCTGTCAGGTTCTACAACAACGCACGAGTATGAGCAAGAAACCCTTGATGAGCTACTTATGTCAAATCAATCGGTTCATGCTATCTTCATGGGAAAGATGTTTAGTGGAGTCATTCTGAGCTACATCTCTGTTCCAGCTGTGTTTCTTCTAGGGTGGGGTCTCTATGGACTATGGCCCCAAGGTACTATACTCGCATTCCTGGCACTGACCCTACCTCTATCTATCTACTCGGCGGGACTAGGTGTAATCATTGGAGCTTTAGTAAGAAACTCTGTCTACATGGTACCACTAAGCGCATTGGGTGCCCTCTTCTATTGGATAGTAGGTGGTGGTATAGCGCCTCTTTCGCTGGTCGGGGCGGGATTTGGAGTATTCAATGAGTATGTCCCATTTTCCAATGTCTATCGTACAGCAATTGAGATGTTTGTGCAAGGGACCTATACATACCTTCATGTTGACATTTTTGTGATTTGGTCATTCGCTATTGCGTTTCTCCTGATGTCACCAATCTTAGCTGATAAATTAGCAAGAGTTGACTTCGGAAGGAAGATTGAGCAAATTCGCCAGAGGCGTAGACGCAAGGCTAGCCTCTCATAGGAGACCCAATGGCGAAGAGACCATCAGAGAATTCCATTCTGTCCTTACCGAGGACCATTCTCCAAGATGAACTTTCTTGATACAATCCAGAAGCTTTGAGAAGACCAACCGATTTCCTACTGGTTTCCAAAACACCGGTTCTAATCTCCAAACCGCCGACATGTGCTGCAAAATCCTTCAAAATTGACTTGGCTAGTTCAAAATGGCTGCACATGACCCATGGCGCAAGACGAACAAAGCCATGACGCCGGCTTCCCATCATGAATCCTGCGATTTGACCATCGACCTCAAGCAATCTTCCCAACTCGGGATTTGCTGAGAGAGTACTTCCAAGGAACAGGAACCTATTGGCACCAAACTGCTCACGATCGATTGAAAGTATCCGTAGCATGTCTTTGTCTTCCAATGTTCTGACTCTGGTTGAAACAGCAGGCTCGACTCGGCCTCGGAGTCTAAGAGAGCGGCACACCTTCTTGAAGCCTAATCTCTCATAGAGCGGGAGTGCCTTGGGTACAGCATCTAGCATAGTGAAATCTACACCTTTCCCCTTGAGGTATTCCAATCCATGCTCCATTAGTCTAGTCCCAAAGCCCCTTCCACGATACTCTCTCACAAGTATCAGGTTCCCAAGAGTACCAAACGGTCCATATGAGAGTGCACAAGCCATGCCAATTGAGATGCCATCCTCCTCTGCTATGAAGCATCCATGTTGATCAAAGAGAAGAAGTTCCTCGAAGTCACTCCTTATGCTCGTCCATCCCTCCTCCTCGGTAAGACTGAGGGCGAAATCGATGTCAGATGACTGCATCTCTCTTATTTCCAATAAAGGTCCTCCATTATGACATCTTCATTGTTGATTTGTTATCAAGCTGTTGTTCCCTCAGAGTAATCATTCGACATTAATCTAGCTACCAATATGAGAATGAAGGGAATCATCAATTTGATTCAAAGTCCCCTCTCCATATACTTCTAATACTGGTTCACTAAGCGTCTGTTGTTTAAATCATGTTAAGGAGTGAATTTTTTGTCAGAGGATGAAGATGTTCAAACATATGATGAACCCGTGGTGCCTGAGTCGGAGCCTGCTCCAATGAGATGGCTCTATGTCTTTGTCATAGGCCTAGGATTCTTCACGACAGGAGTCAGTTGGAGTGTATACAACAGCTATCTTCCGATTGATTTTCTCCGTCCGTTCATTGTCGATATGGGATATGGGGCAATTGTCAGTACAATTGTCGGTGCAATAATGGTTCTTGACAATGTCTTTGCATTCGTCATGCAACCCTACATATCAGCAAGATCCGATAAAACGCGTACAAAATGGGGGCGAAGAATGCCCTATATCATGATTGGGACTCCAATAGCTGCCCTGTTCTTTACCCTTATCGCATACGGATGGGCACTCTTTGGATTCTGGTTCATGCTGGCTATGATCACGGTCTTCAATGTTGCAATGGCATTGTATCGAGGCCCTGTGGTTGCGTTGATGCCAGATGTTGTTTCATCAGAACAACGCTCCAAGGCTAACGGCGTCATCAACCTTATGGGGGGAATCGGCGCGATCTATGCCTTTGGAGTGTCTCCTTGGTTATATGGGATAGATGATGCGAACATCGGTGCAATATTGGGAGTGTCAGCAGCTCAGACCGGTCCTGTGCTCGCCTTCATGACGACTTCCGTAATCATGCTGGTTTCAGTTATTATATTGTTCTTGGTCGTGAAGGAGCCAGAGGTACCGCCGGTAGACACTGAGCAACCGAAAGAGATCGGCATTGTTGAGGCTTTCAGACAGGTAGCATCTATGACAGACAAGTCCGCACTAGCAGTCTTGGGTGCGATTATGTTCTGGTTCTTCGGATTCAACGCACTCGAAACTTGGTTCACAACGTATGGGAATCTGATTCTTTCATTCGAAACTAATCAGGCAACATTCCTCATGACGGCCTTCTCACTCACCTTTGTGATATTCGCTGTCCCTGCTGGTTTCATGGCTGGTCGTCTAGGTAGACGAAACACAATCTTGGCTGGCCTTGTGGGGCTAATCTCAGTCCTTGCAATAGCGATTTTCATAACTGACTATTGGACTCTGTTTGGCCTTCTAGGGATTGGTGGATTCTTCTGGGCAATGATCAATGTGAATTCAATTGTCATTGTCTGGGAGCTAGTAGGGAAGTCTCGTCTTGGTGCAGGCACTGGGATGTATTATGCATTCAGCATGAGTGCTGCAATCTTTGGACCACTCATCACTGGTATCATATTTGACCTGACTTCGGTCGCACTGCTGTTCCCAGTTTCGATTGGATTCCTAGTTATCGCACTTCTTCTGACACTTGCCATTAAGACTGGCGAAGTCGGAGACGAAGAGGTATCAGCACTGGCCGCATAAGGAAACGAAAGAGGGGGTACTGCCCCCTCTCACTTTATCTATATTAAGTTCTCAGCTGCAATTTCATTAGCTACCTCACGGCGACTTGCAGCAAAGAAAATCACATACCCGATTAGCGACATTATCACAGCATTGTACATTATTGGCACATATGCGGGCCAGAGTGAGTAAATAGCTGCTGCCATCATGGGGCCCAGCATCATTGACAATGCTTGGACAGATGATAACAGTCCCGCAGCAGTAGATCTGTCCTCATTTCGCTCAGTCACGTACTTCAATGCACCAACATAGAGACACGCCCAAGAAAAACCGAGTAAGAACTGAGTAGGGATTATCTCCAGAATATTGGTTGCAAGAGTGAACCAGAAGAAGGTGGCTGCTGAACCAACCATCCCTATTGAAATCAAGGTTCTACAGTCGAATCTATCGGTGATGGCTGTCATCACGATAACTTGTGCAACTGCATTCAATGCCTGTACTACACCCACTGTGAAAGCGTCTCCTCCTAAGTCTGTGAGGAAGAGCGGCCACAGTGTCCATATTGCTGATGCGCTACTATGGCGAATAAGCATAGCAGTGTAGACTGACCAGTTCTTCTTGATGGTTTCAATAGGGAATAGCGGCACTTTGACTCTTTTTCTTTCCACCACTGGAAGGGTCATAGCGGATGCAAAGGCTATCATCAAGAAGAGAGATGACATGACAAAAGCGAGATATATGTTGAAACCCGCCGCAAAACCTGCTAGTAATGTTCCGACTCCCCATCCTGCCGCTCCAAATGAAGCAAATCGACCCATCTTCATCTCTGACTCATATGCATAAGCAGCTAGTGCCCCTGGATAGGTCCCTACTGAAAATCCCCCTAGTACTCTGACTACCAGTAGGGCATCAAGAGACCGAACAAAAACTAAGAGTCCAAAGCTTATAGTGGTGACGAGAAGGCCAATTCGAACCACTATTCGGCGACCATAGATGTCTCCCGCTCGACCGAAGATATAACTTGAAAAGAATGACGCGGTGGAGTATGCTCCCACAAGAAGGGTAATGAACAGCTCGTCTGCACTAAGGTGGTCTCTTGCTAGAATTGGGATGTATGTGAAGGCTGAAAGCATGGCTGCGCCAGCCATGGCCTGGATCGTTTCTGTCTTCAAAAGGGAGTCACTCTTCATTCGGGCCAGATGACCCGCTTTTTAATGGTCCTGTATGAGATAAAAATGAAAATCATCTCGCCTAGGGGCAAAGGCTTTTGAGCCTAGAAATAGAAGTTAACCCAAAGGAAGGTGGCTGCAGAGAATAATGGTTTCACCTAAAGTCAAGTTCATTGCTATTACAATCGACGAACTCTTCTTGGTCCCTGTTACAATGGCATTGGCCTACTTTTTCGTTCCTGATTGGTTCATTCCTCTCACGGTTTTGCTGATTATTGGGGCTGTAGTGTTCGTTGTTGCCAAGTATCACTTGGTGTATCCGAGCCTGCTAGAAAGTTCATACTCTTTCTACGAACTTGAAGGGCTAAGAGGCAAAGTCATTGAAGAAGTGACTGTCAGCTCGGGTAAGATCAAAGTTGGCGCAGAGATTTGGGACGCTCGTTGTGATGCAGGAAGTATTGGGGTTGGAACTGAGGTTACAGTTGTGTCTCGAGATATGATGAGAGTCAAAGTGACTCCGTTCGGATTGGAGAATGACTAAATGCCCTCTACTCCTTCAGAAACCGCATGAGCAATTGAATCGCATTCTCAACATCTGTAAGATTCAGGGTTTCAAAGCTACTATGTGAATATCTGCAAGGTATCCCCAGAGTCGAAACCTTCTGTCCCTGCATTACCATCTGAAGGCCGTCCGTTGCATAGTTGTGATACACTGCCCGTTGGACAGGAATGTTGTTCTTCTCAGCCGTTGCGACTAACCTCTCAATCATCTCATGTGAATAATGCAATTGTGTGTCCTTTACAACAATGACTGGACCTTTTCCAAGAGCTACACCAGCTTCTCCATCTGTGCCAGGATGGTCGTCAGCTAGTCCGATCTCAAGAATGATTACACCGTCTACGTCTAGATTCCTGGCAACCGACGCAGCTCCTTTAGCCCCGAGCTCTTCCATGACTGTTGAAACAAACGTCAACGTGGGACGCTCTTTCTCTACAAGCTTGGAGAATTCCTCTGCCAGTACCAACATCATTGTAAGGCCCACCCTGTCATCCATCGACTTGCCAACAATATTGTGTCCGTGTTGCCTCAGTACTACATCATAGAGCACAGGCGTTCCGATGTGAACTCCCCTTTCTTCCACTTCTTCAGCTGAGGCGGCACCGATGTCTAGAAATATCTCGCTGTATGATGGCAGTTTCTTCTTTCCCTCTGGACCTGCAATGTGTGCTGTCTTCACACAGAAAATCCCCGGGACCATTCCACCATCGGTCATGAGCATTACATGCTGACCGGGTAACAGTCTAAGGTCTGGCATGTGTCCTGCCGTATTCCACTTGACGCGAATGAACCCGGATGCGTCGATGTTACTCACGAGGAAGCCTACTTCATCAGCATGGGCGACTAGGGCATAGTGCTTGTTGGTACCAGCCATCGTTGTTGTGAGATTGCCAATCTTGTCTTGCAAGACCTCTAATCCCAAGTTCACTAGGTGTTCCCTGACCTTTTCCTGTACAAGCTCTTCACGTCCAACAGGCCCCGGGATTTCACTTAGAGTCTTGAGCAAATCGAATAGTCGCTTTATCATCACTCTCAGCCCTTAGGGTTCTGAGCTAGCACTTAATGAATGTCCCGCCTATGACGCAACCTTTTAGTGACCTTTCATTCTAACCCGATTGTCGTGTGGATGCCATGATTGTGACCGTAGCGACTGTTGTGGTTCTTGTCATTGGCGTGCTATCACTAGGTCTTGCCCTCTATGGCGGCTTCATTTCAACCACAATCATGGAAGGTCTTGAACAGGGGTCTGAAAAGCGCCATCAATCAGAACAGAGGTACTACCTCTTGGGAATGATCGGGATTATTGCCCTATCATCACGTGTGTTAATTGCTCCAATCTTTTTCTGGATGCTCCAGTCTCTAGTTCCTTACTGTCCAGGGGCGATGTGTTCCTATGGTGTTGTGAATGTTAGCAGTCCTTATTCTGACATCGCTACAATGCTCAAATTGTTACTCCCATTTGCCTATGGGGCATGGCTGGTTATTGAGTTGGCCAACCGACGAGAGCCTGCACTTCCTCTTATGAGGTCCCTTGCTAGGTCCTTTGTGATTCTCCTTCTTCCACTCGTAATCATTGACAGCGCAGCTGACATCTTTATCGTGGCGGCAATGAGGCCGGTTTATGCTCCCTGCTGTTCCAGTGTTTATGATGTAGATCCCCCGTTCTCTCCTTCAGCAATCTTGGGTCCTGAGTTTGGCATGCTGATGCTTATTGTTACGATAGCCCTGATACTTGTGCTGATTGGGATTCAATGGTCTGAAAGATACTCAGAACGTGTTCCCTTCTTCACATTGATTCTTTCAGCCTTGGTATCTGTTCTGTATCTTGTCATGCTTCATGATACCTATGCTCCTCTTGTCCTAGGTCTCTCGAACCATCACTGTCCATACTGCCTCTTTCAGGAGTTTCCTGATACAGCTTTCTTCAGTGGACTCTTCTGGTTTGGAGTTGCTACGGCTGGGTGGAGAGTGATTCTAGAGATAGTCTGGAAAATCCGTGATATCCCTACTGAGAGCATCATGTCAATCTCCAACATCCTGCGGAAAACCTCCTCTGTTGCACTGCTATTCAGCTTGGTGTCAATTCTCTCCCATCTGAGCATGCTAATATAGGCTATTTGGCAGCTAGTATTGATCTTCTAGCAACCAAGGTTTACGACGCATAAGAACATAGACAACAAGAATGAGTAGGACAACAGCTCCAGCCTGCATTGTCGTGATGGCAAGAGGCTGTATATCCGACCAGAATCCATCTGATGGCTCGCTGGTGATTTCTGTAATGCTAGTCGAACTCGTCGTTGAAGTGGCATCTGTGGTGCTTGATGGTTCTGTCTGCGGGATCTGAGTGCCCCTGGCATAATAGATGTCCATCTCGTCATTTCTTCCATCCGTCCATACAACATGCAGTACATCATCCCCATCCACTTCAATGGAAAAATACTCTCCGGGTCTTGTGAAGACACTAGAGGTGTTCTCCTCAGCAATAGGAATCACCGGTCCGAATTCTGGAATCGAGCTATCTGGCCCTGTGAAGACAAGTGACCGATAATATGGTCTATAGAATGCGTCCTGTTCATCATAATATCCAATATGAAGGCGACCAGTTGAATCAATGGCCATCTCTGGGTTCCACTGGTCCCCATTCGTTTCAGGATTGATGAGAATCCTGGGACTCCACGTATCTCCATGGTCGTCCGAGTACCGAAGGTATACGTCGAAGGTGTCATGAGTCCCATCGAACTTATCCGCCCAGAGC
>JASFEL010000020.1:0-8484 GCA_050124855.1 Candidatus Thorarchaeota archaeon
AGGGCACACCCTCTCGTTGAGAACTTTACTGGTTTCATTGAGAGAAGGGCCATCGGCAAGCGGATAAAGGGTAAACAGGTTATTATTGAAGGGGGGATGGTCACCATAAAGGGCTTTCCCTCTACTTTTTCTTCTTTGGACAGGTCTCTGGAAATGCATAAAGCCGTGGTATTGATTGATGAGTTTTTCAGGAGAAAGAATTGGCAGAGAAGTGGAACGTAAGCTAAGAATATTAGGACTGAATTGTATTATCCACATGTTTGGTGGTAAAAGCACATTTTTGGGCGTTAAAGTGACAACAAAAGGGCATAAAAAGGTCTATTTAGTTGCTTATGTTCGCATTTATTGTGTTAGAGTGGCATCACACCCAGAACTCCATCGACAATTATATATATGTAATTTGTCTGTGGGTCTGTCTGTATGTCCACCTTTGGTCGGTTCATCATGTCATCGGGCCATTATGCCCTCAATTTCATGCATCAGAAGACAGTGTCTCCATCGTGTATTATCTCAGCTTTCCATATCACGAATATTATCCCGATAGCCAATAATATCGGAAGGGCCACAATTATTGATTGGGCAAGTGGGTCGAGGGTTGGGTTCTCGGCAATCACAAAATTGGTGACTACTCCGAGCAGGACAATCTCAATAATGATTATTATGATAGTCAGGAAAATCTTCATAAACATATCAGTCTTGGTTCTGGCTGGCTCGAACACCTGACCAAAATCCTGATTGGTTATCTGCATTTTCACTCACTCTCCGAAGTTATTTTCCATCCTTGTGTATATTTGGAAGGAAGTTTTTTAACCACATATTTACGTCACATGCAGGCTAACCTATCCATTTATCTATTGCTTGCCTTGAACTCCTGCGGGATTTTGTGACACGCTTTACCTGCTTCTTGGATGGCCTTTTTTTGGCCCTGGACTTCATCGTTCTTTTCCGCTTCCTCTTTTGCTCCTTGAGAAGTGACCTTTGTGTCTGAACCGCTATACCTGATGCAACTGCAACTGGTATCAACCCCACAATAGACGATGTTGCACTCATTTTACCACCTTCCTCATATTCCTTTTAGCATGATTAGGACACGTCTTCATCTTGCCCCTGTAGTCTACAACTACAAGCCTATCACCAACCCAGATGCCAAGATTTCTTTTTCCACAGAGAAGCTTTCTCATCTGGCTGTCGCTGAGAGTAACTGCGGGCCACTCTCTCCGAATACCAAATGCGAAATGCCTTCCTATTCGAGTTCCAGTCATATTATCAAATCTTCAATCTAAAAGACTTTTTCTTGACGAGCTTCTTGCCCCATATCTTGTCTATTCCATCCCTTGGCATGATTACACCATCCTTGTCAGCTTATCTTTAGCATAATTAATAATGACCTGCCTGTTTGGGGCAACCCATATCACGATTGACTTCCCCTGCATCAAGTCTTTCATCTGAGCAGGGGTTATGGTCTTTGCAACTGTCTCCATAGTCTCTGGCTTCATTTCTTCCTCACCTTTTGCTCCTTCATCACTTCCTGTTTGATTATCTCAAGCTCCTTGGCCCTCAGCTTGTCAACGGGCCTCACAGACAACACCACCTTTACAGTTAAAAGTCTTCTTGAGCTTGACCATCTCCTTGATTTCCTTGTCAATAACATCACATACAGTCATCAGCACACCCGCTTGAGCTTTTTTATCTGACCCTTCTTTGGAACTGGTTTAGGAAGCCCCGTTTCTACGCACCAGGAGTTCCAGCCATATATGTCAAAAAAATAATTCTTAGCCTTGCCCCTGCCTCTCCTGACACGGGTAGCAAAACCGAGCTTTCTGTAATAACCCTGCATGAGCTTTAGGGGCACAGGGTCGTCCCAATAATACACTGATGTCCATCGGGGTGGTTTCCTCTTCCATTCCTTGGCCCATTCTCTCATACCTTCCTTGGCACGAGCCGTATTTATGGCTACCATTGCCTTCTCTTTGAGCTTCCTCTTCTTAACTAAATCAGTGAAGGCATGTTCTGCCTCTCTAAATTCCTTCCTGAAACGTCCCAGAAGACCCTTTTTAGACGACATACATTACCCCCACCATGGCTATTGCAACCATAAGCATTATTGCCATTGGTATCAATATCCTCAAGTCAATGACACCTGAGAGTATTGAACCAACCATCATAACGAGCAGAACAGCCACGATGACCACGGGTATGACCGCTAATATCGGAACTTCCTCGAATGCTGTCTGGTCTACGGGTGCAGTTGGGCACACTGTCAGCGTGAATGGAAGGTAATCATATATCCCAAGGGTTGCATTCAGGGTGTATGGGGTCTCACCTATGTTGTCAGAGTTATTATCGCAACCAGTGTAGTCATCCCATGTGTTACCATATGAGCTTGAATTGAAATTGATATTGGTCAGGCTTATCTCTCCCACTTCAAAGTTGTTGGTGTTATTATGGATGGTGTTGTTGTATATCCAGACATCCTCTGCATAGTCAACAAAGCTGTCTGCCTTGGACATGAACACACCAGTCAAGCTATGGTGAAACTCACAGTTGGTCACAGTTATATTCACCCCACCAATCACAAACAGTGAGCCGTTGTTTGCATGGGATACATTACAGCCATCTATTATCCCATGATAAGAGGGCTTTGTCTGACCACCAAAACCTATGCCACCTGCATTGCTGTTAGGTGAGTTGATTGTGACATTATAGAAGCGAGTGTAGTTGCTCTCCCACGAGTTAGCTCCGTTGCTTGTAGTTGCGTTCTCAACTGTAAAATTCTGGACAAGTGTGTTGTTGCTCTGGTAGATAATCATGCCTCTCCCTATATCTTGGGCATGGATGTTAGTGAATGTGTTATTGTTTGATATGATAGACCTGAATGCATCACTCCCTATATTTTGGGCATAGACATCATCCACAGTAGAGCCAGATGACCCCCCTAACTGAAGAATTACACCATGGTTTGCAGTGTCTATATCAACATCAGTTAAGTGACACTGACCATCACAGTGTATGCCAGCACTATCACCATCTGTTCTTATGCTCACATTATCAACACTGACATTCGAGCCAGTTGAAACAAGAATACCATTATCTCCTGCCCACAGAACACTCGAATTGGAAATGTTGCCAGTGCAATTACCCATGTATATGCCATGTGCTGATGTATCGGCAGATGCGTTCACCTCAACATTATAAACATTAAAGTCAGTGGCATTCTGCAAGGTTAGACCATACCCTGCTGTGGAGTTGAGAACACTATCATGGATGACAACATCAGAGCAGGTTGCATCACATTTTATCCCTATCGGAGAGTAACCAGCGTTGATGTCTATGTCATACATCTCAATATCCGAGCCTGTCCCAAGAAGCTGGATTGCATCATAAGACTGCGTTGTAGCACCTGACACATTATGAATAGTGACATTATTCCATACACCATTATTGGAAAGGTCATCAAAACTGAAAAGAACCGAAGCATTGACATCACCAATAACCTCAATGTCCTTTATAGTGATGTTAGTCCCACTGACATTGACCCAGAAAGCACCGAGACCCCACCCAAAGGATGTATTAACTGGCTGTGTCTGTTTCAGGGTTATATTCTCCATCCAGAAATTGTGAGTGTCACCACTACCGAACCAGAGGGCTTGAGAAAGGTCTGCATCACCATCGTTGGTGTAATCGACAACACAATTCTTGATGGTCACATTATCGAGAACAGTCGGTGTCTGACCGAACCAGTAAGAGCCATTATGATAAAGAGTATATCCCTGGCAATCTACCACTGTGTCATTATTGACAAACCAGCACCAGCCATCCAAATCCATGTTGATGTCATTCTGGACAAGATAGACATCGTTGCCGAGGGAAGCCTGGTCACAATCAGTTATATTAGCACCGAGAACTCCTGGGACTAAGAAAATTGTAAGCATCACACCCAAGAGCATCATTTTAGACCGCATACATCACCCCAATCATTGCTATTGCAACGAATATCATTATCCCTGCAACAATTATCTTCCTGACATCTATCCCGCTACCACTGAGCATTCCAATTCCGAGATAGGCTATTAGAGCAAGGCTTATGACTATTGGGATGACTGCAAGTATTGGCTGTTGCTCGAAGGCTGGTATCATTTCAGTGGTGTATGTCGAGAAACCTGTTACACTAAACCTAACAGGAGATGCATCAAGCTTGACGCAATCGGTGCAGAGAGAGCCATCTTTCAATACCCGATACTTATCGGTGCTGATATATGTCACTCCCTCAAGGGTTATCACTGCATCCGTATCGAATGTAGCAAGGTCAGTCGGGTCAAGACTTACAAAGTTGTTGGATATGACCACATCAGCAGTGAAGTTCTTGCCTGCAACATCATAACCTGAACCAGACCAAGCTATCTGTCCGAAGCTGTTTGCAAGAACTGGGTCGCTGACATTCTGCAAGTCAGGCTCGGCAGAGAAGTTCGTGGTTGCAGGGTAGCCTGCAAACGCTGTGTAGTCTGGCACATTCTGAACAGTGAAGAAAACCGTCACATTTGAGCAGAGAGGTTCTGTATCACACCCGTTGACATCAACCCCCAATGTTAGGCCAGACAAGTATCCTGAAACATCAAGCACATAATACTCATTACTCGTAGAGCCTGACAAAGTGGAGTTGAAAGAGCCGTCTGCATTAATAAGTGAGACGTTATAGTCGTCAAAATTACCGTTTGTGTCACTCCACGGTGTCCAAGTAACATTAACCGAAGTTGATACCTCTGAGCCGTTTACAGGGTTAGTTATAATCCCCTGTATAGGTGGCACGTTGCTGGTAGAGACATCAAAGCTGTTAATCTCAAAACCTGCAAAGCTCTCGTCATAGTGGTCAAAAGTCTTGCCTGTCTCTGCCTTGACCCAAAGCTGGAAGTCATATGTAGAGCTTGCTGTCAGATTATCACATACATAGTATAGGTAGCTGAAGCCTACATCCGTGTTATCGGTGAGTTGCCTCTCCTTCTTGCTTGAGCAGGATGCTCCTGTCGCATTCACCTTATGAGTGACTGTCTGCTCACCTGAATTGGACTGGTAATAACCATAGAACCCTATGAAATAGCCGTCCCCTACCTGAACAGTCTTGGTTGCGTTAGCTAACATAGTCCAACTGTCCGTTATGTTGACCGAGCTATCATTGTCAGTGTTTGGATTGGTAACCTGAAAGCTTTCTATGGTCTTGGTGTAATTATCAGTAAGCTCGATTATTATGCTGGTGAAATTGACTGACACATTAGCCCCTGTTGAGGAGCTTGACAATATCGTCATGTTACTGTTGCCTGTGGGGAAGTAATCAATGAAGCCACCGCTCATCGAGCCAACATCGCCTACTCCAGATACACGCCTTCCACCAAAAGGAGATAGTTGGGAAGTGTTATCTAAATTCTGATATTGATATTGAACAGTCGTCTCATTATCAGCCTCTACAACTATCTTATATGACATGAAAGTGGAAGAGCTTGTCGGCTTGAAGAATGTAAAGTTGCCTGCTGGAGTGACCACAGTATCATTATGAGTGAAGTTGCCCACAGTTACATTCCCATAAACAGTTCCACCATTCAGCGTTACAAGCTGACCCATGGAAACATCCACATCATCCACAGACACAACGCCATTCCCTGACCTCTTGAAGTCTATCTGGATATAATGCGGGCCTGCTGTCATGTTGTATGCAATGGGGCTTATCCCAGTCGAGCCTTCGTCACCGATTGCATCAACACTCCTTATCTTCTCTTCAAGTATCACAGCCCCGTCAAATATCACCTTGGCCCATATATCATTTGTTCCATTACCAGTCTCCTTCTTAACGTTCATGCTTGTCATCAATATCATGTCTGTTGTCGGAAGGGAAGAGTTGAATGAGACATTAATGCCCGTGAAGTATGTATCAAGCGTTATATTGAAATCGGCTATTGGGAAACCAACACCTAACAGAGCAGAATAATCAGAGCCAGTTATGACCCTTTGTGGAGTGACATCCTGGTATCCCCAAAAATCCTCGACAAATACATCATAGTAAGTCGGAGTTCCTGAGAGAACTTGGTCTATATAACAGTATGTCGTATCCGTGGTCATGCTGTAATTAGACCCACCCCAGTTCAGCTTGCACCATTCTATGGTCTTGTTGGATGACACATTTATCTGGGCTGTTAAGTTGGCTGTGGTTGTGCCATTGGCTGGTGTGGGGCTGACATACTGAATTGCGAGTGTTCCGTTGTCAAGGGGTATCTCTGCTCCACCAACTGCATTCGGCTCACCCTCTTGGCTTGGCCTTGCAAATATGTATTTATATGATGCATATTCCCCGCTCTTGCTACAACCCTTGGAAGTTCCCCACGAAAGACCTGAATTGGTATCACTATCACTGCTCAAGAATGTCTCGAAGTCATCATATACCAGGAAACCCCAATCCCTTCTCGATGCATGAGGTGTCCAGTTAACCATCTGTATCACACCAAATGGTTGGTTGTAATCCTGATAGATTGTTACATTATAATTGCCGTCTGTGTTTTCCCTAAACTCCATTCCTGATATGGTGTAGAAATTCCTTGTGCTGTAATAATTGGAAGTATTGACCAAATAATCAACAGTGCCAGACGAGTTCATGAAATACCATCTCATATCTTGGCTTGATAAGAAGGCTATCGAATAGTGAGACGAGTTTCCATTGTAAGGATAAGCATAATTATTTGTGTCCCAGATTATCCCTGCTCCTGCTGTGCCCCTGTCTGCTGGCTTATTGACTATTGAAACTGGATAATGAGGAGCATAGTCAACTCCGCAACCCTCTGTGTATCTGAACTCACCCTCTGAATAAAGACCTGTCAGGGTTAGGTTGTGAGTGTATTCTGTCCCGTTTCTCCAAAAGTAAGTGCCAGTGTTACCTGAACACCCTGAAGGCTGTTTGACTGCCATAATTCCGTTATATATACCAAGAGCATTGTTAGTCCCGTTGGTTGTCCCATGTTCGACTTCCCAACCACCGTTCTGGCATGCCCTTCTCGATGACCACTCAGACCAGTTAAAAGCTGATGCATCCTCGAAATCCTGCCACTCGAAAACAATATCAGTTGGAGTTGTCTCGTTGTTCACGGCTGTCGGGTTGCCATAATATACACAAAAGTCATAACTCTCTCCTACTGTAAAGTTCCATGCACCCCAAAGCTCGGTATCGGTATCCCCGCAATCCCTTGTGAAGAACTTCACATAGTCAGTATCATTGAACACCAGCCATGCATCATCACAGTCGGCTTGCATTTTTGCAGAGCCTATGGCTGACTGAGTATTAATGGTCACATTGAACGGATAACCATAAGGGCTTTCAGCCATGTCACCAGTAAGGTTCTTGGTATGTCCTGAAAGGTTGTAGCACTTCTTGTATTGCCAGCTTGCATTTATCCATGGGTCGAGCCTGTATTCATTATCCACCCCAGGGTTACCATAAATCACATCAAACTTCCCGCTCATTCCAAGGGGCACTTTAACCTTGAAATGCAACTCCACCGTAGCTCCAGAGGCCACAGTGACTACCTGATTAGAAAGGACTTCTGACCTCACCATCTGAGCCTGTGGTGGGAGTTTTGTTACACCATAAGTTATCGGAGAACCGTCAACATTGACCTCAAGGAACTCTACATCCTGACCGACATAGTCATCAAAAACAGCACCAACCTGCAACGCCTTCACTGGTATCCCGCTATTGGATATATCACAGTAAATATCCACGTTGCCAAATATATCGGGGAAGTAGTAGTCCTCATCACAGACTATCGTGATGTCGCTGTCAGGGCCAGTTGTCGGGCCTGTTGACTGAGCAAGAGTGCTTGGCATAACTAATGCTAAGAACATAACCAGTGCAGTCAGTCCAATTATTTTTTCCCTCACTCCATTCTCCCCCTGAGCATCACTTGACCACAATTTTTGGCAACTTCACACGCAAATCCTTGAGTTCATTGTAGAACCTCTTCATGTAGATATTGGCTGACGGGTGCAATTCCTCATTTATCCTGTCCAACTGTCTTTCAGCCTCTCTACGTTGAAGCTCAAGCTCTACTGCCTGCTTTTTCTCCAATGCCTTCATGACCTCTCGCTCTTCAGGGGTTATTCCCATACTGCTCATCTGACCACCTCATGTGACCTGTTAAATATATAACAGGAATTAATTTAAACCAGACTGTCCAGCTTTTTTCTCCCCTCTGACGTGGCATGCGAGAGTGCCCACAGATACTTATACAGTTCTCGGTCAACCTTGACCCATTTATCACCAACCTGTATCCTTGACGGTATCGTTTCGGGAGTTGAGCTTACCTCAACCTTTCCGACACCACTTATTTCAACGAACCCAACGGATGGCCTCTCTCCGACCCCGCTTGGCTCTTGTTTCTTACCTCTCCCGAACATGATTACACCAAATTGCTCAATTTCTTCCTCTGCGGGTTCGTGTGCTTGATG
>JASFEL010000021.1:0-8410 GCA_050124855.1 Candidatus Thorarchaeota archaeon
CCAATTCTCAATCATAATCCTTTAGGAATCGAACACAGTAGATTGATAACCATCCTGCTGATGTACCTAAGGTGATGCCACATGCAGTTCGCGCAACCTGATTATATGGACACATTCTTCCAGTACATATTCGGCTTCTTTGACCAGCTGTTCTCAACGCCCCTGCAACCGTATATTCCATTGGGCCCAGGTGACTGGTTCTTCATCATCTATACACTATTCTGGATCGTAGTTATTGCAGTTATGCGGAGACGTGGCGGTCGTAGAAGTACGTATCAAGTCTAGCAAGACGGTATTGATTGGGGGCACAAGATTCAGCTATTAGTCCTCATTGCATGACAATGTATCATGGGATACAAGACACGAGCATGGAGCATCGGGTTTTTCTGGCAGACAAGGTTGTTAGATAACATCAGAAACAGGAAGGCAATCTATCATGCACAAACTTCTCCTTGAGATTCCAACACAAATAGAATCAGAGACCTTGATTATTAGAAGATACGAGAAGGGTGATGGAAAAGACCTTCTTGCCTTATTAGAACGTAACAACAACAGAGAGATTCTCAGAGAGGCTGCCGACGAGGTAGATGGCATCAGGACGGAATATGACGCAGAAATCGATGTCAGAGAACATGCAGCAGAATGGGAATCTCGCAAGAGGTTCGTAATGGGCATGTGGTTGAAGTCCACAGGGGAATATGTAGGACAGATCTGGATTGAACCGAAGAACTGGGAGGTGCCTTCTTTCGAACTGGGATACTACATTGATCAGGGCTACACTCGAAAGGGGATGGCAACTGAAGCAGCCAGCCGCTCATTGAAATTTCTGTTCGAAGACCTGAAGGCTCACAAAGTGATAATCATAACTCGCGACACCAATGAGAGGAGCTCGAAGCTAGCAGAGAGATTGGGATTCACAAGGGAAGGTCATCATCGCGAGTCTGGTATTGAGGACGGCAAGCGTTGGGGGCATTATTACTATGGATTGTTAGAATCCGAATTCAAAAGTGCTTAAGTGTAGAGTCCACAAGAATCAACGTCATGGACGCAGACATCCGAGAGGAGCTATCCGCCCTCATGCAAGAAATGGGACAAGACCCTGAGGACAGAGAGGGTTGGCTCAAATTAGGCTGGAAGCTCTACGATGAGGGTCGTCTTGATGATGCAATGAATGCATATAGTATCGCATTGGAGGTGGATCCCTCTTTTGCAGATGCCTGGCGTGAACTAGGAGCGACATTGTTTGTGTTGGGACGAAATGACGAGGCAGAGTCCGCTATGAAGACGGGTCTGGAGTATGATTCAGACGACGCTGATTCCTGGTACAACCTAGGATGCCTGTATAATGCTAGTGACAGAGATGAGGAAGCAGAAAAGGCGTTCAAAGCAGCGCTTGAGCATCGACCAGAAGGCCCGGATATATTGTGCAATCTGGGCGTCTTATATTCAACAACAGGGCGCTCTGAAGAAGCCGAAACAGCATTGAAAAAAGCCATAGAGATCAGACCAGAGCATCTTGTTGCATGGCTCAATCTCGTTCAATTACTCCATGCTGAAGGTCGCAGCGATGAAGCGGAAAACGCATATGACGCTGCGGTTGAACATGTACCTGGCTTTGAGAGCTTCGTCGGTTCACTTCAGGAATATGTTGAAGAGAAGCAAGATGATGGATCGCAGAGCTGATTGAGATCTGGTAACATGTGTTTCTATGCGAATGTCTTCGTGTGAGCCTGAGGTTTGACCTTTGTCCAGAAAACTATCATCCTTTGAAACTCCGCTACAGATGATTGAACTCGATGAACTTCCTGCAAAGGGTAGAATAATAGATGTGGGGGGAGGAGGACAGGGACTCGTTTCCAAGATTAGAGGCTCTCGGGTCTGTGCTGTAGACATCGACATGAACAAGATACGGGAAGCGCAGATCTACGGTCTTGAAGCCCAATGGCTATTGACTGATGGGCGAGCTCTATCTCTTAAAGACTCGTCATTTGATACTGCTACTCTATGGTTCTCCCTTGGGTTCATACGTGATTGGTCTGCGAAGGAGCAAGTTATGGATGAGATTTTCAGAGTCTTGAGATCAGATGGTCTCGTTTCAATTCTTGCAGCGAATATAGATTGCTCTGAGGAGAGGTTCGTACTTAGAGGACAGTTTTCGTTCCCAGATGGAACAATTTCGCAGATGAGTTATGGTCTGGCAGGCCAACAGAAGCAGACTATTGAAACTGTGAACGCTTTGCTTAAGCAAGTCAATTTCAGAAAACTGACAGTCGAAGACAAGGGATATTGGTTTAGAATTGCGGCTCGAAAACCATGAGATATCTTGAGGGTTCCAAAAGCTTAAAGTGGGAACCGCTTGTCTGACCGGTCAACTCAGAGGCCAGGTAGAGAAAAATGAGCCTAGCAGTATGGTGGAGAAGAGGCAGCAAACCAGGACTCATCTTGATATTCCTCGGGATTGCCGGACTCGTCCAAATTCCAATCCTTTGGCACGCTCAGACCTATATCAATGTGCTAAGTGCTGAACTCCAGCTTCTTGTTGTGGTGCTTTCATTCTCATGGCAGAAGCAATGTATCGATGGGCGCACATTGTTTCAAAGAAGAAGAAGAGGCGAAGGCAGAGAGAGAAGAATGACATCATTTCACGGCTCTCCAGATTCGCACGATCAAGAACCGACATGCCAGCGTTTGTTGGAGTCGCCTTGTTGACATGCATGTTCTTCATGTTCTACTTCCTTCCATTTGCAATTGCTGACAGTACTAGCCTTCCCTCGTCACTAGCAACCATTGCATTCCTCGACCCGCTGTTCATATATCCAATTGCAGTCAATGCGGCTGCAGTTCTAGCAGCCCTCGTTGCCAGTTACATGAGTCACAAAATAAAGTAGAATCGCCAAATCGGTCAGTCCAGACCTGAAGTCTTAAGTTTCGTGAGTTTTAGCAATAGTCAGGGGATGCGCTTACCTGACATAGATTGCTTGTTGCTCCCGCTAGCTTTATATCTCAAGCCCAAAAACCATGAAAACGCAAACGTGCCTCGGTAGATTAGCCAGGGAGATCGCACGGCTGAAGACCGTGTTGTCGTGTGTTCAAATCACACCCGAGGCACCACTTCTTCTTAGAGAAGTCCTTCATCCCAAAACGGTTCTCGAAGGCCGCAACATCAACACTAATCCAGCTGATTGACAGAGTTCATTATGTGTAGAAATGCGCAGATTAAATCCGAAAAAACTCCATGTTAGATATACTTCGCCCACCTCAGAAGAAGGTCCAATTCATCCAAGATGCTATACATTGACACATTCAGATCGGACTGGTGATCTCTTTCTGACCATTGGAGCAGAGTACGATATGAAGCAAATTCGCGGACTATATACGCGTCTCATGCGTGACGAAGTTGTTGCTGAATGGAGAGAGAGTGAGGAGGAAGCAGAGCTTCACGTTCATTGTGAAGTAGGCAGAGGGCTGGGTTCAGCCAAGATGAGAGAGAACATCTTCCGTAGAGAACTTGACTTAGTTCTGGAGGCATTCCGCTATGGAGATCGCGTGTTTTTCGAAAAACACCCTAATCTTGATTCTGCACCAATTCGAGTGTATTTTCATGCACGCAAGAAAGTGAACGACAAGGTGGAAGATTGGGGAATACTTCAGGACTATTCTTGATTGTGCGTATTATCGTGTGTTCAAATCACACTCGCGGCACCGTTGTTCTATTCATCCTTATCGAAGCCTGATCCCTTTAGACAGAGTTCAGAAGACTATGCAAAGACAGCACTAGGACATAGGCAGTAGGTCCGACTATAGAGGAATCCACTTCCGGACGTTCCTCTTATACTCGAGGAATTCATCGCCGAACCTCTGCTCCAGTTTCATCTCTTCATAATCTGCCAGGGTGTTATAGAAAGCGAAAGATATCATCCATACGACTATCGACACAGCAGAGAAGGTCACTACTGCAAGACCAAGGTAGACGAGGTGGGTTCCAAGGTACATCGGGTGGCGGACACGACCAAAGACCCCTGACGTCGCCAGTCCTTCTTCATGGGTATCAAAGAGGTCCTTGTGAGACGCGTTCATGAAATATGCCGCTATTATAATTATCACAGCTCCCACTCCAGCATATACCCAGAAGTAGGTCAAACTCCAAAGAAAGGTGGTGATGCGCAGAATGAAAGAGTCTGTGATCCACACTACGAGAAAGACAACCAGCACAATCATCTGATTGCGATGACTGCCCGGCTTCTCTCCAGTCAGATGCTCATGACCATGCTTGGACATATTCAACCATCTCTCAAATGACGTGAATAGAAAATGACTCATGATTCATAATAGTTTCTATGCGTGATTGAGAGCAGGACTCTTTTTTCGAGGGCTCATAATGCACCCGATTTCATGCACTCGGAATCAGCCAAAAGACAGTTATTGGCTGTTACAGAATGCAATATGTTGCTCACCAAAATACAGATGTTTCATCAAAATTGGAACGTAGCTGCTTTGAAGTGGTCTGATTTCGCGAAGTATGCTCTGGCAGGCATCTTAGTTGTCGGTCTTCTACTTTCAGTTCCATACAAACGTGTGGAGCAGAAAACTAGCACCTATGAAATTACGCCACAATCATGGCACAATGTATCATTAGTATTTGGAGGACCAATGATTACTCTGGTCACCGTCGAAATGAACAGAACATCCACAATTCGGTTCATGTATCCTGATGGTGTGTGGCCTAGGAACGTTCTATTGGTATCATTTACAGGGACTATTGCCATGTATAATTACCGTGGTGCGCATTACACAATTGCCATTGAAGTGGATTCAAGAGGCCCGATTTGGATTAGAGTACGTTATGTATACGCTGAAGAAACAGAGAGCAGATTCATAGACGACCCACTTGGCTGGCTGAATCCATTTATATTTCCCGGACCCACAATTGCTCCCTAGACTTTCTTTTCGTCCTCTTTTTAGCGATTGTCTTCAATACGGCTTCGGATGATGTTGGATCAGAACAACGAACGAACTCTGTTGTGACCCCATCCTTGTTGATGACCTTCTCATATGGTGTTCCCTTATAGCTCCATCCAAGACAGCCGTCATGCTTCAGTACGCGAATCATTGTGTTCGGACTGTCTAGAAGCCACGGGCATATCTTGCCGGCATCTTCCTCATACTTGAACTTCTGCCCTACTCGGTGTTTCCTACACTCACTCTCGAATATCTCAAGTCTGATATCTCTCATCTAATAGCAACCTCTCCCAAAAGGGGGATAGCCCTACAAAAGCGGTCTCTATTCATACCAAGATTTTTGTGTCCTAGAAAGGACCATATGCGGTTGGCAGCTAGATAGAATCAACTAGTAGTCGTGGAGGATTGGAATGTCAGAAGTAAGCTGGGGGCTTCTCCCACTAGCAATGGACGACAGTGACCTCATGATGATTCTCCTGTCACTGTTTATACTCGCAGTGCTGGTTTTCTTGATGTTCCTTATCTTTCCAATTGAATTCGCCCTTCTCATGACTGCCGGAATAGCATTCGCCTTTGTATATGCTATTCACGAAACAAAAAGACTGGCCAGAATAGATGACGAAGAATGAGAGAAAAAGAGGGAGGGGCAGATGCCCCCAATTGTCACTAGTAATTACCTTGATAGCCGTCTGTATAGACTCGGCGTTTCTCGTCCCGCTTCCGGTACGGAAGGGCTAGGCTTCGACGGAGCCCCCTAGGTCTTCGTCTCTTACCATGGTCACCATGCCACCATAGTCCCCTGCCACTCTGAAGGTACATCGGAACCTTCGTGAGGTTGACGATGACTTTCCAGGTGTTAGTTACGACTGTGATGAAGATGATGAATATCCATATCCAGTCGAATGGAACGAATGGAATTCCATAATCGATGAAGAAAGCCTCAAGATCAATCAGGCCCCATGTCACGCCGTCCAGAGAGCCGTAGAAGTAGTCTGTTGGCCAGCCAACATTGATGAGAGCCATTGCTAGCAGAATCCAGACTATTCCAAGAACCGCCTCAAAGATCAGGTTGAGGTTGTTCTCACCAGCTACTAGAAACATGCCACCCTTGATGGCATTCGTGAATGCTAGTGCTGCAATTACTGACACGAATGGAACGAACGCAGCAGTATAGAGGACCTGTATTGCTGGATGAAGCAGTATGATTCCAAACACAATCCCGAAGAACACCTCACCGGCTGCATCAGATTTAGGTTTGGGTTTGAAGCCTTCACTACCTATACCGAGAAAGCCTTCTAAGGCGGTCTTATCTGTAGGCATTTTATCTCTATCAGCTAGAGTTATGCCACCGATTATCATCATGACGAAAATCACATTGACTAATATCATGATAGGCAGGGATACAGGGAAATTCTCAATCTCAGCGATGACTCCCAAGGGGACAAGGAGTGCGTTCCCAATGACGTATGCCCCCACGATGAATGCAACTCCTACTCCAATCAGGACTAGAAGCATTCTCATTACAGGCTGAGCATATTCAGCAGGAACGGGTCCAACTTTCTTGCCGCTGTCAGCATACTCGCTCGCTACGATCTTGGGTTCGCCCATGCGCTCAATCGCCATAAGCGTTGAACCGGGTGTCATGTCCCCATCTCCAATGGCCTCAGCAGACTCAATCAGATGAGTCCGAATCTCAGCCAAGACCTCATCACTGTCAATTGGTAGATAGACCTTCACGCGTTCGAGGTACTCGTCAATCATCTTCATTGGATCCTTGGTCATTGTGTTTCAACCCCCGTTGTTATATCTCTCATCTCGTGTGAGAGGACATTCCAGGTCTGTGACATCATCCGAAGAGCATTGCGCCCTTCATCTGTCAAGCCATAGTATTTCTTGGGCTTTGTCGGATCATCATAGTCCCACTCAGAAACCAATAACCCACGTTTCTCCATCCGTCTAAGCAGAGGATAGACAGTACCCTGTTCGAGCTGCAAGAAGGAAACCTTCTGCTCCAATCTCTTCACAAGCTCGTAACCATAAGCGGGCTCATCATCGAGAAGAGCCAGTATCGCAAGAGTGACTGCGCCGCGCTTCACTTCTTTAGCCCACCTGTCCATTTCTTGGTCTGCTTTTGACATCAGTTTCACCAGAGTTGTATTGCTTTGTATTGTGCATCATTGTGCATCACACTATACTGTGTATTGCATAGTACTATATGTCATTTACTTATAAATGTTACCAGCTATGCAGAGTGAGAAAGGGCAAGTATATGTGAGAGAAGTAGAGGAAGCAGATTAGTGGGTGCAGACTATGAGAGATGAGCCAGTAATCGTAGCTGTGAAGCTTCTCCATCCTGATGCAAAATTGCCAAGGCTTGCCAATTCTGGAGATGTAGCCTTCGACTTATACTCAGTCGAGGAGTTAACACTGAAACCAGGCGCTTGGCATGCCGTTGGCACTGGAATATCTCTCGAGATACCTCAAGGCTATGAGGGACAAGTAAGACCGAGAAGCGGACTGGCGCTGAAACATGGTGTGACTGTTCTCAATGCGCCAGGCACCATAGACAGCGGGTATCGTGGCGAGGTGAAGTCAATTATGATCAACCATGGGAATGCGCCCTTCAAGATAACCAAGGGAATGAGAATCTCTCAACTGGCTATTCGTGCGGTCCCCAAGCCTCTCTTTGAGGCTGTCGATAACCTCGAAAATTCTGAACGGGGAGATGGGGGATTTGGAAGCACGGGGATGAAATGAATATCTTGTCGCAATGTTTTTAATCGACAGCCTCGGTCATGACGAACCTGAATGGGCCGGTGGTCTAGCCCGGCTATTGTATCATTCTTCGGAATGGTATAGTCGAGTGATTCCTCATTGACAGTGAGGAGGTCACGTGTTCAAATCACGTCCGGCCCACCATCTTTTCATATTTCATTTTGCCATAATCGCGTTGGTGTTGGGTTGTTAATGGAAGCTATTTCTCAGGATAGTTGTTTTCCAAGAATGTCTGGATATGCTGGTCCAACTCATTCCCCATGGTATTCAGCCATGTTTCCTCTTCCTTGAGGGTTGCTTTAGGTACATTGAAGGTTCTTGCTTGATGATACATCTCAAGTCTCTTGATGTATCTACGAGCCTCGGTGAATATCACTGAAAATGCTGTTCGTTCAGCCCTAGTTAGATTGCTGATTTCACCGGTTGAACAAGCGGTTTCCCAAGTATCGATAAAGAACAACTGAGACCACCTTGCCTTTACACTCTGACGCATGAGTTCCAGCTCTCTGCACAAGTCCTTCCTCAATCCCCTTGCCACGTCCGCTCTATCTTCCATCCTAAACCATTCAGCTAAGATTAATCCTGCAAATACACCAAAAAACGTGGCAAGGAATTGAAAGCTAACCTCCGTTTGTCCAGCTGCTACAGGATACGAAAAATACCAAATTCCAACTAC
>JASFEL010000022.1:0-8301 GCA_050124855.1 Candidatus Thorarchaeota archaeon
CCTCTGCGGGTTCGTGTGCTTGATGAACCCACCTGGCACTCCTGCAACCTTGTCCTCATACCATCCCTTTTGGATGGCTCTTCCATTTTGCCGTTGCCTCTTCTTTTTTCGTGCCATTATACCACTCTCTTGAGTTTACGCTTTGCCTTTGCCTTTTTTCGGCCCTTCTCAAGTGCCTTCCACTCATGATAGACACGGTCTACAGACCTGTTCCCGACCTTTCTCCTATCCTGCTCCCAGAACTCACCGTATTCCTGGCTTGTTCCCTTGAGGTCTCGGTCTATCTTATGGGTCTGCCAAAACTGCTTCCAGCCCTTCTTGTCGAAGGTCTTGGGCCTTATCTGGTCACCTCTCCAGTAACCCTTCTTGACTGGTCGGTGTCTCCAGGCAGAGCGGAGCTTCTTGAGCAGGGCAGTCCTCTTTGGAGACTTCTTCATAGAGCCAATAAGCTTCTTCCTTGCGAGCCTGTTCCTCTGCATCTTATCGGCTATGGTATCCCTGAACTGCATCCACTTACCCTTGGGTATCCGTCCTGTCTTTCCATACCTTGTCCTGCGTGTGTCCCACATGTCAGCATAGCGTTTCTTTACTCTTGCCATTACATCACCTTTTTCAGCCTGTTAGCATGACCTTTCAAATGCTCGTATTCCTGATGCCACCTGTTAAGCACCTGGATACCATGACTTGATGACCCGAACTTAATCGGGTCTTCAACTCCCTTGGCTTCTTTGAGCCAAACCTTGAATGACGGGAGTTTCTTCTCCTTTTTGTGAACCTTAATCCAGTGACCTTCCTGACCCTTTATCGTGCCAGTGTCAACCATCCTGTCGTGATAATCATCCATGACCATTTACATCACCTTCTTGAGTGCCTTCCGCTCCTTCTCCTTTATATTATGAAGCTTCTTTTCTGCCTGTCTGAGTGCTTCAACCCTCTTCCTGTCAAACGCAACCCTGATAAGGGCTTCCTGCGGAAGTGCAGATGTTTCTTTCTCAATATGCTCTGCATCCCAGACCTCTTTCTGTATATCACTCTTGAGAACCATAACAGCAAATTCAGGGTATCCCTGCTTTGCCAGTTCCTTCATTTCCCTGAAAAACCCTTGCTTAACAACCATATCACATCAACTTCCTCAAGTTCACCTTCTTCACATGGAGCGATTTACTCTTGCTCGCCAGCTTCTTGGCCCTGTCCTTCCTCTTGCAGTCAAACAAGCCAATTATCTGGCCTGTGTATTTGTTTATGACAGCCAATGCACACTCCGTTGTCCCGTAAACCATGACCATTTTCATTACCACCCTAACATCTTCAGCTTGTTCCTCTCAGCTTTCTTATATTGCTCCTTGGTTGGATGCTTAATCTCATCCCACTCATTTATCTGTAATATAGGTATGGCTGTTGATAGCCTGCCAGTCACCTTATGCTTCCAGACCCTTGACCTCACAACCATTTACATCACCTTCTTGAGCTTTTTCTTGGCTATCTCCTTCTCCTTGAATACCATGCGAGCATGTTGCTTGATTTCCCTTACATATACATCCCCAAGCTCCCCTTGCGGGACAAACGGGGACTTTACTTTGCAGAACCACCGAGCATAGGGGTTCTTGGCCTCTTTGTCTGGTTTCTGGTATTTTTTATAGACTTCCCACTTCCATGTCCCATCTGGACTTTCCCAGACCTCTATTGGTCGGTTCTCATCAATCCGCTTGGATAGTTCACTCTTGCCCATTTACATACACTTCCTCAGCTTGGCTCTCAGCTTCGCAAGGTCTTTCCTGTCCTTCTTTAGTTCTGCCTTGTATTTCTTGAGTTCTTTCTTCAAGTTGGATTTAAGGTGTCTGCTGAACGTCTTCCTTCGGAGACCTCTCTTCCAAAATTTTATGTAGGTCTTGTCCCGCAATATCTCGTCTTCCTTGTTGTTAATCCTGTATTCGAGGATGGGTGTCTGTAGGTCACAACTCAGTTCCCCGACTATTCCCTTCCTCTTCTTTCCCATTTACATCACCTTATGGAGCTTCTTGACATGGTGCTTTGAAACCCCGTGCATCATCCTTGGCTTCTTCTTCTTGTGGTGTCTCAGATGGTTAATTATCATCTCAATCTCATGGTCAGTCCACTTACCAAGCTCCTTGAGCTTTAACCTGACATGCTTCATGCTCTTTAAGTGCCAAATATCATGAGCCAAAGGCAAACCCACACCAATAGCCATCAATGGAATGAAATAAGGCTCGACTGCACCAGCAATCGGCTGGACTGCTTGTGCAACATCAGTCACTCCAGCCATCATTGCCATGTGAAAAACTGGAACACTTCCAGCAAGCATTGTGGTTGCAATGCTCATTGCCTGTTGCTTATTCTTCTTGGGAACATCCTTGAGCCATTTCTTGATTTCCTGCTTTGTGACTTTATTCTTCTCAAGGAACTTCATGTGTTCGATGGCCTCTCTCTTCCTTTGGGCAATTTCCTTCTTGTCAACATCCCTGTAAAGCGGAGTGCTTTGAACAAACTTGATGAATTTCTGCTTTGCATTAAGGTGTCTCCTCATCTCACGCTCTTTCTGCCTCTTCTTTTTCTTGTCCAACTTCGCTCCCATCAACATCATACTCATAGCCATTATACCACAATCCCCTTGAGTTTTAGCTTGGCCTTCCAAGCATTCTTAATCTGCTCTGGTGTATTCGGACTTTTCAGCATCCCCTTGATGGCTTTCAACGGCATCCCGTTTACTCGCTGGTTATCATCATGGTATGCACCCCGTGCATAATCTCTCCTGACCTCATCCTGCCATGTCATTTACATCAACCCCTTTAGCTCCTTTGTCAGTATAACAACATGCCTTCTCTCATCTCTGGCTATCTGCGGGAAACCCTTCTTCCGATACATCTTGGCTGACATCCTCTCATCCTTTATCTGCTCCTTGAGCCATTTGGCACGCTTTTTGAATGAAGCCTTGCAAACCGCATACGGGTTCACTTTCCCTCGTGACCTCAATCTAACCTTCCGAACACACCTCTCAAGCTTCGCTGGCATATTATCACCTCTTTCCCCCGAACATTTTTGACAACGTCTCCATTTGACGGGCACGCTCTGGCCTCATGAACCAGTCAACTGTGATTGCATCGAGCCTGCCAACTTGTGACTTAACTTTACGCAAAACTTTCTTCACTCGCCTGCACGAAACTTCAGGATACATCTGACAGTAAAAGTCCTGTGTCTCTTTGCTGACCCGAACTTTACTGTTTACCATATCAATCCCCCATAATCTTTCTCATCTTCTTTCGGTATTCCTCAATTCCATATTTCTGGACAAATTTATTCTCAACCCGATGAGCGACCTCGCTCACATACCTTCCACCTGACTGGCCCTCTCCCCACACATCCCCAATTCTCAGGATTGTCGGGAAACCACGAGCCTGCTTGAAGAAGTTCGCAAGGTCTTTCATTGTGAACCGCTTGCCCTCAACCTTGACGGTATTCTTGCCAAGGCGTGGCTTGCTCTTCATTTTGTAAACCTTCATGCCCTTTCTCTGTCCCTCAAGGACAGCTTCAAGTGTTAACTGTTTCCTTCGTGCCATATCACATCACCTTCTTCAACCCCTTTCTTGATTTTGCCCATTTCTTCTCAAGCCTGCGAGCAAGGAGACCCGCACCTATCGTAGTCCCACCAATCACAGCTACAGCAGGGCCAGCACCAGTCTCTATAAGCACTGGAAGTGCAACAGCACCAGCACCAAGGGTAGCTGGAGCGATTGACCTAACTATTGCTCCCCTCTTTGCATACCGCTCCTTGTATCGCTGGCTGTAAGACTTCTTTTTTGCCATTAGACCACTCTCTTCAGTCGCTTCCTTCTCATGACCTTCCTGAACTCTGCCTTCCTCTTGACCTTCTCTGCTCGCTTGAGTTTGCGTAGGCTTTTTTCAAGAAGGTAATAAGCATAAATGTCCCTTCTTACCTCTGGGGGTATCTCCCTACCATCTGGGTATCTCTTCGGGACAATCCTGTCCACTGCACTCTGTCTCCACGGACTTTTCATATTACATCAACTTCTTAGCTTTGGACACTTCAATTATCTTTTTGAGCAGTCCAATTTGCATCAACCTATGTTCAACCTCATGTTGCTCAAGCTGTATCCTCAAGGGTGCAAACTTTCTTGCCCGCTCACCCCGTAGGACATTCCATCTCTTGATTAAAGCCCTTTCACTCACATCCCCTTTGAGTTCTCTGATGAGTTTTGGCATGTTTACACCACATGTCCCAGTTTGTAATCATGGATTGTGGTATCAGGGAAATGCTTTCTCCTTATCATGGTTATGACTTTCATGAGTTGCTTTGCAAACTTCTCTGCCTCTTGGCTCGGAGCAGACGCTCGGATAACCAAATGAAAATCCTTGTGGTGCTTCCTTCTCTGCATTGCCTGTCTCTTGAGTTTCCTTGACATATCAACCACTTATCCACTTGTCAAAGCATGACTTCTTCTTTTTTCTGGCTCTCCAGATACCCATTACCTTTAGGGTTCTCTCCTGCATTTTCTTGGTCATACTATGCTCTCCACTTTCTTGATGACTTGTTTCTTGCTCTGTAGAGGTGGTGTTCCCTTGCTGGCTATTGTCCAGACCTCATACTCGGTCTTCTTGCCCTTCTTGAACTTGTCAATGAAGTATCTCTGAATGAACTCTCGTCCACCACGTGCTGGAACTCCTCTCTTGACAGAGAGTGCGGGGGCTGACTTCTTTCGGACTTTCTTGGCTCTCTTAGTGAACCTTCCTGCCTTATCACGAGGCGGTAGCCTCATTCTCTTCTTTGCCATGTAATCACTTCTTCAATTTACCTTTCTTTTCAAGCACGCCTCTGGCTTCTTTTTTCAAGACCAGTCCTTCGAGACCCTTGCCCCTTCCGTGACGAGCAAAATGGTATTTGCTTGCCTCGTTGTAGAACTTGGCCTCTCCTCTCAGGAATGCTCGACCCGCTCTTTCTCCACCATGCTCGACCTTGCCGAGAAGCGTTTGCAACCTCTTCCTCTTACTTGGATGAACCTGCTCCTGTAGTTGCTTTATCTCCTTTCGCTCTGCCTTTATCTGAGCAAGCTGTCTCTGCTCCTCTTTCATTAGCCGTGCCTCTTCCCTGAGTTGCCTGAGCTTTTTCAGTCGTTGCTTGGCTGAGAGTGGTCTTTTCTTCTTTCCAAATCCCCATAGTCCCATTCAATCACCTCTTATCCCATTATGAAATGCAAGGCACGTGCCTTGCTCGGACTTTGATACTCATAGCTGAGTGCCCATTGCCCCCATTTATTTTGTAACCTGTGTAGCATCCTTGCCAACCTGTGGTCATTTTTCAGGTAAGCCTTCTTGTCAGCAAAGAACTCTATCCGAGCCACCTTCTCACTGACCAGCTTGCCGTCATCATCTATCCAGTTGCCGAACCCCATTCTCTGGACGGTATTGCCACCGAATGTCTTGGCTATTGATTTACTGACCAGATTTACTCTGTTATTGAAAGCTGTCTTGCTGATTTTCTTACTCTTTGCTGTAGTGCTTGGAATGTATATGACCCCTCTGTGGTTCAACCCCTTTCCAGTTGGGAAATCCAACCTGTTCGGCCTGTTCCTCACCATTCACATCACCTTCTCCAGCTTGTTCACAAACGACCTGAGTTCAGTCTTGTTCTTAAACGTGACAACCATATCCGTGCCTTTGGGCCATTGCAAGTTTCCGTCACCATCATATGTCTTACCCTTGAGTATGAACCCGACTATCTTAGGGTCGCTTGGAGACTTTCTCACAAATCCCCTCAACTTCGAGCCTTCATGATACATCGTGTCCCATGTCATTTACATCACCTTTTTGAGGTTCTTCTTGTGCTTGAGTTTTGGCCTGGTCTTATACCAGTGGTAGGCCATCGGAGTGAGCAGTGCAAAAGCAGGCATAGCCTGCGGAGCAACTGCACTTCCGACCCCAACTGCTCCCCCTACCAGCACTGCCTCTTTATACGGGAACTTCCTTTTCTTTTTCCTTGCCATTTACATCATCTTCTTGAGTTTCTTCTTGTGGACGACCCTATGTGAAGTCACATGCTTGACCTTGCCCTTCTTGTCCAGGTGTAGCAGGTGCATGACCTTTGGATGCTTGACTGCTTGCTGTGCAACTACTCCTGCACCACCAACAGCCATTATCTTGCCACCGACATCCATCATCACTGGCTGTCGTGTGAGATAGCCCGCTCCTGCTGTCCCTGCTCCTGCAAGCACAGCGAGAACTGGTGCAGACGTAACGGTCTTGCCTACCTTCCTTGCCAATGTGAACCTCTTTGCCCTTCTTGCCATTATATCACCTCATCAAATCTGAGAGCTTTTTACGGCCCTCAGCCTTCCATTTAACACCATGTAAGTGTAATTGAGAAATATGCTTGCTCGTGGATGGGCTGTATCCCCACCAGTCTGGATATGCTGTTATTCGACCAGTCCTCTTGTTCCTTTTAGCCAGGACTGCCCAACCATAATCAACAAGATAAGTAAACCCATTCCCGTTAACAATGGTTGTCCTGCTTGCTTGTCCACGGGTCGCACCTCTTCGGAACTTATCTCCGAGGTCAGAGGTAGATGTAGTCATAGTTAATTATGCAAATAAGGGTATATAATATAGGGTCGTCCGCTCAGGACACCATGTTACTCGCTTGCTACTGATTATCAAACAAGCCCCAAAACAAGCATGCTTAGGCCACAAATTGGTGTATGCGTCCCCCTGAAACTACACCATTAAATACAATAGCACTTCCCGCTTGCGGTATGCCGATGAAAAAAGAAGAACTTCTTGCCTGTATGCTCGCACTTTGCAGGGAAATCCCACCTAAACGTGAACCTCTGGTTGCCAACCCTAAAGCTTCCCCACTCCTTTACCATTTGCTCACCTTCTTGGTCAGCTTCTCGACTTCCTTGCAGAAAGCCTCGAAGTCCCGCATTATCTGAGGCTTACGGCCCTTTCCCCAAGTCACCTTTACCATTTAATCACCAGAGCCAGTCCACCCATCAAGAGCAGGAACGCAAACAGATAGAGAAGCGTTTGCTCGATTACCGTAACCTGAAATGGCAGGGCTGGTATAAGCAGAAGGAAAAGCACGAACAGGAGCAGGGCCATGCCTATCAAAATCATTCCAAAACCCTCATTTCTATTTTTCCTGCCCATACTTCCCCTCTTTATGTCCGTCCATTCCCTTTTTGTCACTTGACAAACCTGTCGTAGGCCAGTGCCATCAACACTATTACAACTATGACAAAAAGGAATATAAGTGCCAGGAATGTCATCCTGTCAAACGGTTCTGGGTTACAGTTACCCAGATAACAACCGTAATCGCAAACCTCTGTGAGAGTATCATTTATCGTGAAGCATTGGTTCATCCAACATCTTGTCGTGTTCCTGTCATAGGCAAGGGTGCTGTTATCAAGACAGTAAGACCTGCTTATGGTCTCCACTGGTGTCTCGTCTCTTCCTGCAAACGTGAGCAATTCAGCCTCAACAATCGTTGGGTTGCTAATATTATTCATCTGAACCTTGCCCTCTGTCCAGTTCACGCTCGCTGAAACAGTCACGTTGCCTATGGTAAGATTGAATATGCTCGTGTTTATTGCATTCAGCAAATTGATTATCTCGGTCTGGTTGTAGTCAGTCAGGGTTCGTGTCCCGAATGACCAGACCTCGCTTGCCGAGAGGTCGTTAAGGTTCGCTATGTCAGTTTGTATGCTGTAAAGCTTGAGCATGATGGTGTTGTTGTGCAAGTCCATCCTTCCGATTATCGAGGTGTTAGCATCTATGATAGCCTGCAACACACTGGAGTTGGTGTCCACTATAGCCTGGTAAAGGCTTGAGTTTGTGGCTGATATTGCATTCAGGATTTCCGTGGTGTTGATATTCACAGTGAAGTTAAGCTCTGTCAGAGACCTGTTGGTTGCATTCCAAACGTAATCCTGAACCAGAGTGTAATTCACTGGGTCTGGATAATATGTGAGGTTTCTGGTCACATAGTTCCATACCTCATAAGCCGTGAGGTTGGCAAGGTTATTGACCGAACCGTTGACACTGGCTATCTCATCCTGCATCAGGTAGAGCTTGGTCATAATTGTGCCATTGTGCTGGTCGAGCCTCAAAAGTATGCTGGAGTTGGTATCGTTGATGTCTTGGATTATCTGCTGGAGCGTTCCGTTCATAGAGTAAAGCTCATTCATTATCGTGGCATTGAGAACATTATACCTATCCTGGTTCGAGACATTAAGGTCTTGAATGTCCTGCCTCACTGAATAAAGCTCGGTC
>JASFEL010000023.1:0-8179 GCA_050124855.1 Candidatus Thorarchaeota archaeon
CATACATTTACTAATGAAACAGAGATATATGAAGACCCCACTATTACTGATGATGGTACTAAGATGGGCTCTACTATAATCCCTGCCTCCAGTAATCAAGGAGGAGGTGTAGGCATCTTAGCAGGTGGTGAGTGGGTCTTACCAGCAAACACAACAAACTTAATTAAATTAACAAATAACGATGCTCAGCCTGTTGACTATACTTTAACTTTATTCTGGACTGAACCGCATCACTTAAGATAAAAGCGGGTACACTCACTGGTGAGTCTCTGGCCTTCCAAGCCATGATGCTAGAGTTCGAGTCTCTATATCCGCTCCGGCCCTGTATCCCAATTGGCAGAGGAGGCAGCCTTAGAAGCTGTTCATGTGTAGGTTCGACTCCTACCGGGGCCACCAATTATAGAGCCCTCTCCTTAGCTCAGTCTGGTAGAGTCCTCGCCTTGGACGCGAGTTGTCGTAGGTTCAAATCCTACAGGGGAGACCAATTCGACTGTGACGTAGCTGAGGAAGTGAGCAAGGTTGTGACCCTTCGCTGTGGGGTTCGATTCCCCGCGTCACCCCATATAATAACAATAGCCCCGTAAGGATAAGCTATGAAGTTTAGTTTACACAACAAACAACTGGAGGTCTTTGAATCTCCAGCAAGGTTCAAGGTCGTTGCAGCGGGACGAAGGGGTGGCAAATCCTATCTTTCCTGTGTTATGCTTCTTATTGAAGGACTCAAAGATTTCAATGAAGCAGGATACCCCTTAAAGAACAAAGACGTGTTCTACATCGCTCCGACCTTCCAAATGGCTAAGGATATCATGTGGAACTTGCTTAAAGATTTAGGCAAGGATGTTATTGTAAAGACACATGAGAATACAGCAACAGCGGAACTGATTAATGGCAGACGTATCTGTCTGAAAGGTTCTGACCGCTACGATACTCTACGTGGCGTAGGTATTTCATTTGCGGTAATGGATGAGTTTGCATTCATGAAGCCAGAAGTATGGGACTTAATCATACGCCCTACTCTGGCAGACGTAGAAGGTAGTGCTCTTTTTATTGGAACTCCTGAGGGCAAGAACCATTTCTATGACTTGTGGGTTGACGCTCAGAAGGAAGACTGGGAAGAGTGGGAAGCATTTCATTTTAACTCTTTAGATAATCCAATGATATCTAAGAAGGAGATTGAACACGCTCGTAATACAATGAGCACCCAAGCTTTCCGACAAGAATTTGAAGCATCCTTTACCTCCTCAGGTACTGGGTCATTTAAAGAAGATGAGATTAAGATAGCTAAAGATTTCCCGCATGAGGGCCATGTTTTTATTACTGTTGACCCGGCAGGATATGATGATACAATAGATTTAACTAAGAGTGCAGAAAAGAAGCTAGATGAGACAGCTATCTGTGTAACAAAAGTAACTACTCATGGTTGGTTCGTTCTTGATATCATTCATGGTAGATGGGGTATACGAGAAACCGCAGTCAGGATATTGAGAGCAGCTCAAAAGTATCAACCAGTTGCATTGGGTATTGAAAAAGGTACGGCTAAGAATGCTATCATGCCCTATCTAACAGACGAAGGTAGACGCTTAGGCATCTATCCTAATTATGATGACCTGACACACGGCAATAAGAAGAAGACAGACCGTATCATGTGGGCGTTGCAAGGACGTTTCCAGCATGGACGTATTACTTTAAAAGAAGGCGAATGGAACAGAGCACTGATAAGCCAGTTGCTTGATTTCCCAAATCCTCGTGTACATGACGACTTGGTTGATGCTCTTGCATATATTGACCAGATAAGTGAAGTCAGTTATATCGCTGAAGGTGTCTTTGAACAAGAGGAAGGTTTTGTATTAGATGAAGAATCTGGATATTAAATATGGCGAATGATGTACTGGTAGAATTAGAAGCTACAGACAAGGATTATAAAGGCACAGAGATAGAAGAAAACCTAGTTAGCTGGGTGACTGAACTTGTGGAGCCTTGGCGAGACCATAGAGACAATACATTTAAAGCTCGATGGGAAGAGTACTATCGCTTATGGCGCGGTATCTTTAAAGACTCCGATAAAACCCGTAAGAGTGAAAGGTCGAAATTAATCTCACCTGCACTCCAGCAAGCTATAGAAGCTACTGTAGCAGAGATTGAAGAAGCTGTATTCGGTAAAGGCCGTTGGTTTGATATATCCCAAGACCTTCAAGATATGGCAAATCCTGATCAGCGTGTTCAGTTAGAACAACTTCGAAAGAAGCTAACTGAAGACATGGAGAAGGCTGGTATTAAATCTAACTGTAGCCAAACCTTTTTACTAGGTGGCTTATATGGTACAGGTATAGGTAAGATTGTTGTCGATAATGTTACTGACTACCGTTTGGCTGAAGATGCGAGCCTAGAAGAATATGAACGTGTCCAAGTACAGATGGTTCCAGTAGAGCCTCTAGACTTCTTAACAGACCCTACTGCATCAACTATTGATGAGTCTATTGGTTGTGCCCATGAAACTATCGTGCCTAAGGTAGATGTCTTACGTAAGATGAGCCAAGGCATCTATAAAGAAGTTAATCTTGGCGAGACAGAAGAAAATAAACTAGGCGTAGAAAATTATAATGCTCAAGGTAAGACTAAGATACTAGAATATCATGGTCTTGTTCCAGAATCCCTTATCCCTCCTAAGGTCGCAGAAGACGAAGAGTTCGAAGACCTTGGAGTTGAAGGAGTAGAGTTTGATATTGTAAAAGATACAATGGTAGAAGCTATCGTTGTAATCGCTAATGAAGATAAATTAATTAAAGCAGTAAAGAATCCTCTCCCTCGAGGAGATAGAGCCTTTATCTCTTATCAACATGAAACAGTGCCCAATCAATTCTGGGGCCGAGGCGTTGCAGAGAAAGGCTATAATCCTCAGAAGGCATTGGATGCAGAACTTCGTGGTCGTATAGATGCGATGGCCTACGCTGTCCATCCTATGATGGCTGTAGACGCTACTAAGCTTCCTCGTGGTCAACGCTTTGCAGTTGAGCCGGGCAAGACAGTACTAACTACTGGTGACCCACGACAGACCTTTATGCCATTTACTTTTGGTAATGTAAATCCTAGTTCATTCCCTCAATCTCAAGACCTAGAGAGGATGGTACAAATGGGTACGGGCGCAGTTGATATGAGTCAAGCTGGCGCACAAGGCATGATAGGGTCTACTGTTGGTGGCATGGGTATGTTGACCGCAGCCACTATTAAGAGAACTAAACGTACTCTTGCTAACATTGAAAGAAACTTTATTAGCCCTCTAATCCATAAGACTGCATGGCGATATATGTTCTTTGATAAAGAACGATATCCAATTAAGGATATGAAATTTGATGTCCATGCTTCTCTTGGTATGATGGCTAAAGAGATTGAGCAGCAACAATTCATGAATATGATGAAGACTGTTCCTGCTGAATCTCCTGCATATTGGTTATTAATGCAGGGGGTTTATGAGAACTCAAGTATCTCAAATAAAGACCAAATGATTCCTGTTATCGAGCAAATGCGTGAACAAGCGATGAATCCTCCTGAGCCTGCACCTGATCCTATGGTGGAAGTAACTAAGATGGATATTGAATCTCGTGAGCGTGTTGCAAACAATCGTGCCCGCATTGATTTGATGCGTGTACGTGCTGAACTGGTACGAACTCGTATCGCAGCTAATAAGGCTGATGCTGAAGAAGCTAAGTTAGATTCAGAGTCAGTATTGAACCTAGCTAAAGCTGACGCAGAAGACCTTAATAGTGAGATCAGTGCATACTTAAAAGAAGTTGACTCCTTAAAGGAACAATCAACTGAAGAGGAAAGTATTAATGAACCAATCAATGAACCAGGAGCAATCTCCTCAGGAGAGGCTCAAGGAAGCTGAGAAGTACCTTGACCTCTTCGATAACTCAGGATGGAAACTCTTCATCGAAGGGATGAAAGAATCACTGAGTCATCACAAAGAGAATGCTCACTTAACTGCTCCAGACAATGATAGTTGGCAAAAGCTGAGAGGAACCATCGATGCGATGGAAGCTGTCATAAACTTTGAAGACTATATAAATATGTCTATCGAGCTAATTAAAGAAGAACTAGATGAAGAAACCAACTAGGTCTCATCTGTATTATTTCCATAACCGTAAGGCGGGATAAAGAAAAATGTCATATATCGAAGCGCAGGATACCGTAGATATCCTTGAAGATGAAGAAGTCCTTGTTGACCTTAATGAAGAAGAAGAGGAAGACACGGCAAAAGAGGAAGAACCCGAAGAAGAAGAGGTAAAGGCCGACTCTGAATCAGAGGATAAATCTGACCTCCCTGAGAAATTTAAAGGCAAGTCTATTGAAGACATCATTACTTCCTACGAGAATCTAGAGAAAGAATATGGACGTAGGAATAATGAGGTCGGGGAACTACGGAAACTAACAGATCAATTGTTAAGCCTAGAACGCTCCAAACAGGAAGAAACCGTCGAAGAAGAAGACGATGAATTCCTGAGTCCTCAAGAGCAAGTTGATAAAGCACTTCAGAATAATCCAGAGTTTAAGAAGCTATCTGAAACTGTAACCCAGAAACAACGTGCTGAAGATTTAGCAAAGTTTGAATCAGCACATCCTGACTGGAAAGATATTATGGGGTCAGAGAAATTCTTACAATGGGTTGGCAAATCTCGAGTGAGAGCGCAAATGCTGCTTGAAGCGAATGAAGCCTATGATTATGGTACTGGTGCTGACTTACTTTCAGAGTTTAAAGAACTGCATCCTGTTGAAAAGACAGAAGACAATGATGAAGCTGATACTTCAAAGGAAGCATTGAAAGATATTACTACTGAAACAAAGTCTAAGTCAAAGCATAGTCGCAAGAAGATTTACAAACGTGCTCAACTTATTAATTTGAAACTCACCAATCCTGATGAGTATGCTCGTAGAGAGGACGAATTCTTACAAGCCTACGCGGAGGGCCGGGTACGGTAACCTCCTAAGTTAAAAGTGTCTAAAGGAGATAATAACAAATGCCACTTGGTACTAATAACACAACTAAAACTACTGCTGATAAGTTTATCCCAGAGGTCTGGGAAGACGGTGTAGTTGCTGGTTATAAATCTAATCTAGTAATGGGTAACCTTGTTACTAAAATCAATCATAAAGGTAAGAAGGGCGATGTAATCTATATGCCTAAGCCTGTCCGTGGTTCTGCGTCCTCTAAGACTGCAAGCAATCAAGTAACTCTGGTTGCACCAACTCACGAGCAGTTAACCTTTAATATCGACAAGCATTACGAGTATTCTACTCTGATTGAAGATATTGTAAGCGTACAAGCATTCAATACTTTGCGCTCGTTCCACACTGATGATGCTGGCTATGCTTTAGCAAAGCAGGTAGATGATGATCTACATGCTCTAGGTGCTGGCCTGCAAGGTGGCTCAGCATACTCTGCCGCTGTAATTGGTGGCGACGGTACTACTGTATGGGACGGTTCTGCTAGTACTAATACTGGTAACGGGTCAACCCTAACTGATGCTGGTATCCGTAAGATGATTCAAACTCTGGATGATGCTGACGTGCCTATGATGGGCCGCGTTATGGTTATCCCTCCAGTAGAAAAGAATACTCTGACAGGTATCGCTCGATTCACTGAGCAAGCGTTTGTCGGTGAAGTAGGCCCGGGTAATACTATCCGCAATGGACGTATTGGTGAAATCTATGGTATGGAGGTTTTTGTATCAACTAACTGCCCAACTATTCAGGCAGACGATGCATCTACTAACTACCGTGTTGGTATGATCTTCCATAAGGAAGCGTTTGTATTTATTGAGCAGCTTGGTGTACGCACCCAGTCTCAGTACAAGCAAGAATATCTGGCTGACTTGTTCACTGCTGACACTATCTATGGTGTTGGAGAAATGCGTGACACTGCTGGTATCGCTTTCGTAGTACCTGAATAAGGGCTGCTTTATTGATCGAGGGGGAGTTGTCCCCCTCTTTTATTTAAATAACATTTAGGAATTAATAATGAACTTTAAGAAACTACTCCATAAACCTACGGGTCGGAAATGCATCATCTCTGAACAACATGCTGTTGCTCTCTTGAAACGCAAGCAAGAGGATTATGTTGAGATTGAATATGAAGCAGAGCCTCTTCCCGAGGTAGAAGATACTTCAGAGAAAGATGAAGAAGAGGTCAAAGAAGTGCCTGTTCAAGTTTCAAAGAAGAAGTCTAAAAAGAAAACAAAATAATAATGAATAAATGATGGGCTGTTCTTCAGCCCTATTTTTTATCTGAGAGTACAGGAGCAACAATGGCAACTACTTATCGAGGCAGTCTCGACGCAAAAGAAGGAAGTACTTTTGATTTAGCATCTTTAGAAGATATTCTAAACGCTAAAGTAAGTAAGACTGGCGATACTATGTCTGGACAACTTACTGTCGATGCAGACTTTCTTGTATTCCCAGATAAATTTTATGTTGATCAGAGTGCATCTCTTATCACATCTGTAGCAGATTGGACTATCACAGGTGGACTTGAAGCGACTTCTATAGATAACACTCCTATTGGACAAACTACACCTGCTGTTGGTACATTTACAGAGTTTACATCCAATGGTATTAATGATGATGCTTCATCTGAACAAGTAACTATCAATGACAATACTCTCATTATCCCACGTTTAGTTGGTATCAGTGAGAGCTCTGGTGGAAGTGCCGGTAGTCTATCTTTAAAAGCATGGGGGACTAATTCTGCTGCGATACAGATCGGTGCAGTAGGCTCTATTTATACTAATGAAAGTGGCCCTTACGGTACATTCTATACTGATAATGTTTATCTAGATAGTATAGGCAACCATAAACGTATCGTAGCTGATTCAGCTTCTATGTTACAACTATATGCAGGTGGAGCTAAACTGCGTGTTGCTGGCTCTGGTTCCGCAGATAGCACTATTACTTTTGTAGATGCACTCTCTATTTCTAGTTCTGGTACTTCTGACTTCAATGGTGATGTGTATATTAATGGTGCTTTTACATCTTTAGGTATTGATGATAATGCCTCAACTACACAGCTAACTATAGCTGATAGCTCTTCTACTTTCGCTAGTGATGTAGTTATGAGTGCATCATCTACACGATACGATAATGGTACTTATGGCCCAACATTCAAAACATCTGCTGGCGCATATCGCTCGATGATGATACTTGAATCGGATGATAACTTACGTATCGGTAATACTGGGGCTGGTGATGGTAACGACTCTATCTCTTTCAACGTTACTGGCATTCCTGATGTTTTAGTCCTTGATAGTGCCGGAGATGCCACTTTCGCTGGTGATGTTTCTTTAGGGGATGATCAATTTCTTTATTTTGGTAATTCGAATGATTTTAGGGCTTATTATGATAGTGCAGGCAACAACGCCTATATTCAAAGTGTGTTGGCAGACACTATCTTCTTAGAAAATCGCTCCGACTCAGGGCTAGTATACATACGGTCAGAAGACTCTGTTGGCACTGTTAAAAATGGGATTATTGTTGGGGGCACAACTCCTGATGTGCGGTTGTATAATGATGGAGTGCAGCAACTAAAAACAATTAGTAATGGTGTAACCTTTGGCACTCAAAATTCTAATGACCATTTTTATACGTTTGATGTTTCTGATGGATACCAAGCATATTTAAGACATCCAAGATTCAGTGGTGACATAATTATTTCATCAAATAGCTCAGGCGGATATAAAGATGTTGCGAGATTCGGCGGTTCAACTCCTCGTGCAATATTGTATTATGATGGCAGTGAGGTACTCAAAACATTAGACAAAGCAATTCAAATAACATCAACTGATAGTGGAGCTGGATACGGGCCTGACATAAATCTTTATCGTTCTTCTGCAAGTCCAGCGGTGGGGGATGCTCTTGGACGTATTAATTTTGCAGGGAAAAACAGTTCGGCAAGTTATGTTACTTATGGCACTATTACATCAACAATTGATGATCCAACATCAACATCAGAAGATGCTCAAATAACAATACAAACAAGAATAGCGGGCGGTCTAGGGACAAGAGTAAGGATTGCTTCTGGATTATATATGCCTGGCGCATCTGGTGGCGACCAAGGCGCAGGCACGATTAATGCCACTGGCCTATATGTCAATGGTGTAGCAGTAACAGGTAGTGGTAGTTTTAGAGG
>JASFEL010000024.1:0-8007 GCA_050124855.1 Candidatus Thorarchaeota archaeon
ACAACGGGCAGCTGTACATCAGGGAGACAGAGGATCGAGCGCTGCTACCAACGGGTAACGACATAGCGATAGTGTTTACAACGGAGGGTGATAATGTCACGTTTAAGCCGAGAGGAAATGAATGACATATGGGACGAATATTCACATCTGGATGAAGGTGAGGTAGCACGTAAGAATCACTACTCAGCCGAGTGCAGTGGTGATTCCAATTCAATGATTATCAGGAGAACTAGTGATGGAATCAATGCTAAGTGTTTTCGCTGCAATCGCAGTGGCAAACGGACTGTTCACAATCTTTCTACTCTCAAGAGTAAACAAGCTAATCGTGAACAACAACCGAATCGCAGAACATCTACAGTTGCAGGACGTATTGAACAGAGACATAGCAGACTTCGTAAAGCTATCGAGTCTGGAACTGGACAAGTTGCACAGTCTTATCGAGAGTTTGGAGTCCACGGAAAAGTCTGGCTCAACCGATACGGAATAACGCCGCATGAGGTAAAGACCTATGGCATATGCTACGACTTGGAAGAAGATAGCCTCATATTCCCGACGTTTGATGCTGACGGGTTGGCTGGCTTTCAGGAGCGCTTCATGGACCCCACGTATGACGGGCCTAAGTACCTATCGTACTTTCTACGACCAGCTGTACAGCTTTGTGCGCATCCATCCGCAGACATGGCGGGGCTTGTCCTCGTTGAGGACTTTGTATCAGCTATCAAGGTTGGCCGCGTCATGCAAGCGATGCCATTGCGTACAACTAACATGTCCACAATGCAAAAGCGGGCTGTGCTTGACCTTAACGTGCGTGAGTACTACGTCTGGCTCGACAACGATAACAGTATCGTGAAGAGGCAGCAACTTGCTCTTAAGAATGAATTGGATAAGTTGGGTACAGCTTACCTAATAAAGACACCTAATGACCCTAAGTGTTACAACACTAACGACATCATAAGTATTATTTATGATGTGTATTAACTAACTGATTTATAAGGAGTTCTCATGACTAAGCAGGGGGTATACGATGGCGTGGCGAGTTACTATCGTTACGGCGTCAGGGGAGTATTACGATGACAGTAAGGCTTCTTACAGCAAAGCAGTAAAGGCTGCTAAGAATTACATAAAGGATGGTGGTGAGTTTGATGATGAAGATCGTACAGTGTTTGTTAATAAGTTCAACGTACTGTACGCTTCAGTACATGAAATTGAATAGGAGATTAACATGAGAGATGATATTAAAGAAGCGTGGAAGTTCATTCGTGAAGGTCTGCCGGGTAATGCCGGATATGATTCATGCGAGATTGATGAGATGCAGGAGTACATAGATAAGTTCTATGATTCTATTGACATCCTCAACGATGCGATCTTGGAGGAGTAACATGAGTAACCAAAAGGGTTACATCGACAGTATCATTCCACCTGTAATGATTGTGTTGATTGTGGTTGGCCTTTCATTAGTGATCTACGCTTCCATTCTGGAGAAGAAGGAATGGGAGGTGTTCAAGGTTGAGCATGAGTGTGAGATTGTATCCAGAGAGAAGGCAACGACTGGGACAGGAGTTGGCATGATGGCCAACGGTAACGTTGGTGTGATTACAACTACTACACCATCCAAGACAGGATGGTTATGTAATGATGGTATTATATATATTAGATAGTATATAATGCTATCTCTCTTTATAGAGAGAGATAGATATAATTACTCTTAAGAGGTATTTACTTATGACTTTACTAGAAGCACTGCATGTAGTTGAGATGGTTGTGACTAACAACGGAGTGTATGATAACTTCGATAGCGACGAGGACTTGATGGAGTTCGAGGAAGCATGGCAATCAATTGAGGATGCTGTCCGAGAGACAGCTCGTGTCCGAAAGGAGATTTGACAACCCCTCACATTCATGGTATAATAGAGGTATGATTATGAATAGTAGGGACGAGATCATATGGGTGAAGATGGTGGCAATGGCCGCCGAGCATGATGTATTTGATGATGGCATTGACATCAAGGGCGAGGAAATAGATAGGGCGCTAGAGATAATCATGCACAGCTTTCCTTGGTTCCAGACAGCCGAAGGCGGGGAGTTCTGGCAGTACGTCTACAGGAGACTTAACCACATTGCAAAGACCTATGGAGATAAATAATGCTAGCGGTAATCAACGCAATTGAGACTAAGGAGGATTACGACAAGTACTCTCCCTTTGTCCGTAAGCATACAAAGGATACGGACATCCTTCGTATTGAGAAGTGGTTGGGTGAGTACTACCGTGAGACAGGCGAGGATGCTGTAGAGTGGGATGACTTCGCCGCATACTTCCATGCCAAGAACCCAACACTCAACCAGAACAAGGTGGATGAGTATGACATTATGTTCAAGCGTCTGGATAAGACTAGTGGGACTGCTCTTGCCAAGACATTAGTAAACACCTTCCTGCAACGCTACCACGCGGAGCGGGTAGGCTTCATAGCATTAGAGGTTGCCGAGGGAAAACGTGATGACTTAGCCGACATACAGGTGGAGCTTGATGATTACATGGTAACATCGGGCAAGGCCGATGAGATTGGAGCGGAAGCTAACCGAAAGGATCTAGACGAACTAGCCAAATCAACAGCGGCAGGGGCTGGGCTAGAATGGCGACTAGAAGAGCTGAACCAATCCTTCGGCCCATTACGTAAGGGTAACTTCGTCCTCTTTGCTGGCAGACCTGATTCTGGTAAAACCACACTGCTTTGTTCCGAAGGCAGTCACATGGTACAACAGCTGCCGCCCGCAGAGAGGCTTTTATACTTCACCAATGAGGAGGGCGGTGATCCTGTCAAGATCAGGGCTATTCAGTCTGCGCTTGGCATTGATTACCCCACACTCATGGGTGACAAGAAGCGGTACTGGAACGAGTACTTAATGCTCTTAGGAGGAGATCCAGATAAGCTCCTAGTCATAGACAAGTATGACCTGAGTGTGAAAGACATCGAGTGGTGGCTTGAGCACGAAGAGCCCGGACTTATCATGATTGACCAGCTGCGTAAGGTCAAGGGCTTCGAGGATATCAAGGGTGTTGGTAGGCTTGAGCGCCTGTTTAACACTGGCCGTGAGTGGTGCAAGCACTTCGCTCCTGTCCTCACTGTAGGACAGCTTGGCGGTAACGCAGAGGGCGTTCAGTACCCGGGTATGGAGTGCCTGTACGAATCTCAGACGGCTGTGCAGGGTGAGATGGATGGTATCGTTACCATCGGCCACGTACAGGGAAGCATACCAGCTGAGGCCCGGTATCTCAATGTGTGTAAGAATAAGTTTCCTACGCCGGGTGATAACAGCCTACGGCACGGAAAGCATGAAGTTCTCTTAAGAGCAGACATTGCTCGCTTTGTTTAATGGCACCTTGGCTTGGACATGACGGGACGAGACAACCGCTAGCGCCCCCCGTATGCGCTACCCTCACCGCACGGGAATGTTGAGGGGTTGGCAAGTCAGGGTCGCCTCCATTTATGCAAGCTGAGATCGGGATAACAGTGCTTTTCATAACTGCCTGTAAAGCATTGCCCGGCCAGCCTGCACCTTAGTTGGAGAGATGATATGGCAGGAGTATTTAACAAAGACTGGCAAACAGTATTGTATGAGAAAGATGAGCGCATTGCTGAACTGGAGCAGGAGAATAGGCAGCTGCGTGACGCACTTGAATACGCAATGGACTATATGGATAGCTATCAGCAGCATCGTATGCGTACAGAGTTATGGACCGAGTTATTTAACAGGAGATGATATGGATATACGACATATACACGATGCGATAATAGACAATCCAGACTTCAATCTCACAGTAGCAGCAAAAAGAGATTTGAGAGAGCTTTGTGCTGAGAATGAACGGCTGCTCCCATTAGCTAAATCGGCAGAACTTGAGTTAGTAGAGGAATATACGAAAGGCAAACGCGATGGTATGGAACGGGCTGCTGAGATTCTACAAGAGAAACGTTGTTATAGTGGAGCTAAAATAATCCGCGCAGAGATAAAAGGAGATTAGTATGTCATACGTAAGATGGAGTTCAATCATTAACGACGCAGAGGATAAATCAGTGTGGTACATATATCATGATGTAATCAGTGGTGACACCCGCGACGATCAGGTGTTGACTATTCACCTAAAGGGTGGAGAGACACACAGCTTGACATATGATGACTTGTGTGCTAGACTAGAGAGAGACTTCTTTGATGACCTGTTCCCAGAGCATATACAGCCGGGTACACTGCGCAAGGCTGTTAAGGAATTCCTAGAGGACTGTGAGAGGATGTATCCAAATGGCTAAGAAGTTTACACCAGCGTCTTGCGTAGACTGCAAGCATTATAGATTGGCAGATAGGTCGCACACTTGCAGGAGGCTGATACATGAAGGCCCTTGCCTTATAACAGGTAAGATGACCACACTGGGCTATGCACTGAGTTGCCACGAAGAGCGGTATAATTCCGGTGAGTCTTGGTGTGGCAAGACAGCGAGGTTCTTTAAGGAGAAGGAGTGATGGGTAAGTACTACGTCGTGGACTTGGAAACTACGGTCAGAAACAAGGGGCCGGGATCTGTTGGTAGGTTTGCAGCACATCCGCAGTGCAAGGATAACCACATTGTCTTGTATGCGTACAAGAAGGAGGGTGATGATAAGGGTAAGACTTATGATAATAGATTTATCCCACTTCCTCCTGAGGACATGGATATCGTGATTGGGCATAACATTGCCTTTGATATCCAGTACCTGATTCAGCGCAGCGAGGCTTGGCGTGATTGGTTTCTTTCTCCTAAGAGCAAGATCTGGGACACTATGATAGCGGAGTACATCCTTAGCGGACAGAGTGACAAGTACGCAAGTCTCGACTACTGCGCCCTGAAACATGCTGGGGCTAGCGATGACGCTATTGACTTCTTCGTAAACATGCACAAGCTAGAGGATAAGGCCGCCAACGAAGGTCCAGACGAGTTCCACAAGTTCCAGACAGATAAGGCCTTATTCTACGCAACATGGGGTGAAGTTCTCAAGCCTGACAGGATCAAGGAGTATTGGGATGCTGGCTACGATACTACTGATATACCTAGAGAGGAACTTGAGGATTACGCTATTGGCGATGTTGAGAACACGGAGATGATATTCCTATCTCAGATCGAGATAGCTGACCAGCAGAATCAGATAGACCTGATACAAACCATGATGGAGTCTCGTATGGCGACCATCGAGATGGAGTACAATGGCTTTGCCTTTGACAAGGCTGCAGCTATTGACGAGGCTGCCCTCATAGAGGCGGGCTTAGGGGGTGTCCAGCGAGCTATACAAGCTAATGCTGACAAACTACTTGTAACCCATGTGTCATCTCCTGTTGTCTTAGAGGCCACCTCAGGCCCTCAGCTATCTAAGCTGATCTTTGGTGGCTCACATAAGTATAAGGTCAAGGAGAATATGCTAGACGAAAACGGAGACCCAGTCCTGTACAAGTCAGGCAAGAAGAAAGGAGAGCCACGCACCAAGATAGTGACCAAGGAAGTAGGGCTGCCAACACTTCTTGATCCGGACTGGATATCCAAGACAACTGCTCTTAAGAACGGATGGAAGCTGGACGATGCTGTGGTAGATGAGATCATCGCGTACATATCTAGCACCCGCAGTCCAACAGACATGACACATGATACTATATTAGAGATAGCTAAACTACTAAAGGAGGCTAGGATGCTGCAGAAGGACTTGACTGCCTTCTACCGCCCATACGTAGATTTAACGTGGGATGATGGCCGTATCCATGCTAACTTCTCACACACAGCGACTGACACAGGGAGACTTTCGTGCAGCAATCCAAACATTCAGCAAGTATCGGGAAAGTAAGGAAGGGGAACAGCGACCTAGTACGCCCCACTAAGACGCACTGGGTAGACAAGACGCCAGCCCCTAAGATATGCCCGGTGTGCAAGGGACGCGGAACTGTATGGAACATCAGCATGGACCGCTCTATCCAATGTGAACACTGCGACGAGGGTATAATAGAATGAGTAACATCAGGAAGTATATGATATCACGCTGGGAGGATGGTCGTATCCTAGAGATCGACTACAGCCAGCTTGAGATCTACGTACTAGCTCACTTATCTGGGGACCTGCAGCTCAGGGACGATTTGCTCTCAGGAGCAGATTTACATGCTATCTCCGCGGAGCGCCTCTTCGGACCTAGATATACTCCAGCCCAGAGGAAGATTGCGAAACAGCTGTCGTTCCAGCTACAGTATGGCGCTGGGTACAAGAGCATGGCTGCGACTAATAACATTCCAGAGGAAACAGCCAAGAAGTTTATCGTGAACTACTACGAGCGTTACCCTGCAGTGAAGAACTATCATGATATGCTAGCAGAGAGAGCTAAGGCTGAACGTAAGCTGGTAGGTAAGAAGCGGACAATCAAGGGCTACCCCGCTGGCACATGGAAGCTCGCTACCGAGAGTGGTAGGATATACACATTCGTGGAGCAGGATGCTCCCGACTGGATGGCCCGCACTAGGTTCGGCGGCCCTCCTGTACACACCACCTTCTCACCTACCAAGGTGAAGAACTACCCTAATCAGGGTATGGCTACGGGTGACATCGTGCCTATGATGATGGGTGTGCTACACAGGGAGTTGATAGCTTGGAACAAGAAGCACTTTAAGGATGAAACAAAGGTAGTCTTTGTAAACACAGTACATGACTCGTTTGTGTTCGATTGTAAGAACGAGAAGTATGCACTAGCATGGTGGTCAACAGCACGCCATCTGCTTAAGGAGACGCCTGCTTACTGTAAGGATAAACTGGGTTTTGAGTTCAGTATGCCACTCAACTGTGGAGCAGAGATCGGTAAAAACTGGCACGACATGATGGACATAAATCTACTATAATAATAGTCAGGAGGAGTCAACACTAACTGACAGGAGATTGACATGAAAAACGCTCTTAAGAGCATTGTAGCAGCAGCAGTACTGGCTTCGGGCCTTGCCCATGCTGGTGATGAGTACGTCGGCCTGAGCCTCACCAAGCCACTTGGCAAGGAAGGGTTCGGGCTTCAGCTTCTGGTTCGCCGGGACAACCTAGAGGTACGCGCTGGTGCAGACAGCAACAGCCGTTACCAGCTGGGCGGTGGCCTGACAGCTGGCGAGGACTACGTGGCATCTGGTGGCTTCGCTCTCAGCAACTACCATCGCTCACTAGTGCCATATCTGGGTGTCGGTGCTGAGGTATACGGCGATTGGGAAGTAGGTGCCGTGTCTTATAACACTGACTTGAATTACCTTACAGTCGGTAAGAGATTTGGAGATGATGATGAAGGATCTGATAGGAATAGTAACCGACTTCGTTCTGGGGATGGCGAGCCTGATTCTGGCGGCTCTGACCCTGACGGTGATAGCGGTGGCAGTGGTGGTGATGATTCCGATTCTGGCGGTGGCTCTGGCGGTGGACATAACCACTCGGGACAGGGAGACGGAACCAACCCCGGAAACACAGACCAAGACAACGGAGGGGCCGATAACCCGGGCGGATCTTCATGACGACTAGCCGAGTCATCAAGCTAGTAGTTGACAACAAGCGCCCGGTCAACAAGGATGATCCGGCGAACTGGCCCAAGTGGAAGAAGGAGATTGCCATATCACTTGGACATCCAAAGCGGATATTCAAGAGGGGTTGACAAACGGTTCTAAACGTGGTATAATAGGGGTGTAGTTAAAGTTAATAGGAGATGTCAATGGAAGAACTGCAAGGTGTAATCGAAGCAAAGGAACCACGAAAGGTTAATACTCAGTGGGGTCCTAAGGATACTGTGAGCTTCGTCATTGGTGGCGATACTTACAGCGGTGGCTTCAAGAAGTGGGATAACGTGAACGTGGGCGATGAGGTGCTTGTCACCTTCCAGACTACGCCGCAGGGCTACCGCAACATCAAGGGCTTGACTGTGGTAGCAGCAGGCTCTGGCGCTCCCGTGCCGCAGACCAACACTGCTCCTAAGAGCGGTTCAG
>JASFEL010000025.1:0-7841 GCA_050124855.1 Candidatus Thorarchaeota archaeon
CATTGATTGGACTGCCATCCCGATGCAGGCAAAACCGAAGATAGCGCTTTCTCCGACTCTTCATTCAGTCTCCCCTCTCTGAACAATCTCAACGCCGGGTGCTACAAAGTCAGAACCCAATCGCTTTTTGCTTCTATCAATGATACTCTGTGGCCCCTCTTGAACTGCAATCTTTGTGTACTTCCAGTCTAGACCAAGCAGCAGTCCCACATATCTCATTGCAGTTGGTGATCTCATTGACATCACTGTTTTCGAACCGCTTGATAGAATCACCTGCATCCCCATACCCACAGCAGTCTGCACATTCTCTCTGAAGACTTTGATGACCTTGGACCTTGTCAGTCCAAAAGACGTCAGAAGAGGCTCTATCGGGACCTCAAGTGCTGTGCCTGAAACGGCCGCTAGTTTCGCAGTACTCTCTCGCAGGATGCATTCATTATGTGGCTTGTCAATGGTCAAGAAGTCAACTCGCTCATCCTCAGCAGCCCAGTTGGAAACATCTACTCCTCGTAGTGGGACTGCAAGTACAGCTGCCCTTGGACGAGCTTCTTTTGCAGCTTTCTTTGCAGCTCTGAGACCGCTTTCTGGCAAATCTATTCTTGCAAACAGGTCCATCCCGCCCTCCAGAGTTTCAAAGGGTTTGTCCCTTTGGAGAACGGTGGCGAATCCTGTTAACCCAAGTGAGTCTGCCATTCTGACGAAAGAGCCCAGGCTCTTCGAAGTTGGGCTCCTCACATTCAAGTCAATTGGCATCAGTTCACCTCGGCGCTATTGCAGACGATCAGCAAAGAATCCCTCCGCTTTTGAGCGAAGACACTTCGGATACTCTCTTAGATGAATTCTGACACTTATCACGTCAGAGTCATTGGCTAGTCTTGTTTCACCAAGATATGATGCCTGCTTATCAATCCTAAGAAAAAGAACGCACTGATCGTCTAACCTTCGAGAGAGCGTCTTTCTTAGGACTTTTCTGTCCCGGTCAGAGAGACTTTCCACAAGCCGGTTGAATGTTTGCTCACATGCGCGTCTATTCTCAATGAATGCGAGAATTACAACAATCTCAGTATTCCTGTGACTCTCTGTTATTTCAGTTGCAATTCTCACTGAATCTCGTAGCTCCTCAGGATAGATGTTTAGTACTGACTCTGTCACTCTCTCGACTATTTCAGTGCCCCTTGAATACGCACGTGTATCGATTCTGCTGATGAATGACATCTACGAGTCCCCAGTGGGAGTCTATATGCTATTTGCCGACGTTGCCCTTTGCTCCAAGGGATGGTCTGATTTTTTCGGCACCTCTGCCCTTTTTTCTCAGCCCTCTACTACGCTTTCCAGCTGAAGTGAGTCCCCTGCTCTCTCTACCCTTCTGAACAGGGTCACAAATCCAGTTGATCTCTGGGTCATTGTAGATGACGGGATGGTCCGGATCGACCATAATGACCTCATGCCAGACCCACTTGTGATCGGAACCTACCCAATAGGAGTTAAGAACCCGTAGGTTCGGGTACTTGCGTGCTGCTCTTTCCTCAGCAATCCATCGACGGGACTTCTGTGGTGTATACTTGGTAACACCCATACTTCTTGGTTTTCTTCCCATTCGTGGCCTTGGTTTTTCTCTCGGTCCTCTTCCAGTCTTGATTCTCGCGACTACATAGCCTTGCTTTGCCTTGTAACCGAGCGATCGTGCACGACCCAGCCTTGTTGGCCTGTCCAGTCTTACAATAGTGCTCTGTTTTCTCCAGACAATCAGTCTGCCCTTTACCATCTCGGAACGCTCTTGCTGTTCCTTAATCCAACTCTCATTCATGTGCCTGTATGCTGAAGGCATGACATTACCATCCTTTGTTGTAATTCATTCGCTTTGTTTGTGGTTCAGCCCCTATGGGCCACATCCCTTGCGGACGTATCCGCCTAAACAAAGGAAATGGTGTGGCTTTTCAGCCACTGCTTTCCCAATGCCATTTGCTTTTAGGTGTAGCGATTGGTCATATCTGGGGATTCCAAATACATCATTTGAACGCTGCAATCACTTTCTCAGCTGTAAGGTCCCCAACTCTGACCTGCGCTTCTGAGGTAGAAGATGATACATGTGGTGTAGCAACGATTTTCGGGTGCCTGACAAGTTTCCAATCAACGGGTGGTTCTTTCTCGAAAACATCAAGTGCGGCGCCTGCAATCTGATTCCCGTCCAATGCCTTTAGAAGAGCATGTTCGTCTACAACCCCTCCCCGGGCTGTGTTAATGAGAAAGGCTGACTCTTTCATCATCTGCAGCTCCTTCTCGCCAATCAAACCCTTTGTCGCTGGCACGAGAGGGACATGCAATGTGACATAGTCTGCCCGCTTGATCAAGTCTTCCGTATCCGTTCTCTCAGCGCCATATTCCACACATGCTAGATCAATATCCACAACATCACAGGCTAGGACCTCCATGTCGAGCGCTCTTGCCCTCTTTGCTACTTCGCATCCTATCCTACCAAAGCCTATAATTCCCAACGTCTTTTGCCAGAGTTCAGTGCCTTTCAGTTTCTTCTTCTCCCAGCGCTCATCTTTCATTGAGCTATCCGCAGAGGTCACTTTTCTCGCAAGAGCGAACATGAGTGCGATGACCATTTCCGCAACGGAAACCGTTGGTGCTTCTGGGGTATTCAGTACCTTGACACCTTTCTCTTTTGCAGCCTCAAGGTCCACATTGTCTAATCCCACGCCTGCTCTGACGACAAGCTTCAGATTGTCTGCCGCATCAATGACGTCTTTGGTCACCTTTGTAGCACTACGAACAACAATGCAGTCAAAACCCTTTATCTGGCTCTCAACTGGACCATCCTCTTCGCTATTCCTTAGCACCACATCATGTCCCGCGTCCTTCATCTTGGCAACAGCAGAATCTGCAACTGGGTCGGCAATGAGTATTCGTACCATTTTCTGATTCCCTCCGAATATAGGGTGAGCTTGGGCCGGTAGGAGGTTCATCTTAAATTTGGTGGCCACGACATTTTCTTAAGCACCAACTAGTTCTCTCAACATCATGAAGAAAGAGTTGAATCCAACCACTGCTGTGGTGCCCTGTCCAGTAGTACTCCTTAGTGTGGTGGGAGAAGACAGACCGAATATCATCACACTATCTTGGGTGGCGAATGTATGTAGCAACCCTCCAACAATTGTTGCTGGAATCAGACCTCAACGACACAGCTATGAGATGGTCAAGAATGCTGGTGATTTCGTACTGAACATACCATCCATTGATCAAATTGATGCTGCGGAGTTTGCAGGAACCAAGTCTGGACGTGAGTTTGACAAATTTAAGGAATGCAACCTAACACCCGTTCCTGCAACAAAGGTCAACTCACCGATGATTGATGAATGCCCTATCAATATCGAGTGCAAGGTCACCAGAATCGACAGTCCCGGAGTACATGACGTATATACAGCCGAAGTTGTTGCTGTGCATGTAGATGAATCTGTCCTTGATGATGATGGCCGATTTATTGCATCAAAAGCGAACCTCTTTACATATCTGCCACTGAACGGCGAATACTGGTCACTTGGCAAACACATTCAGACGTAGGTCAATTAAGTTGTGCTAAGTTGAATGTTGACATTCTCAGATTCCTCCTCCTCATAGAATCTGGAGGACTGAAGGTGGCGTACAGATGAATCTCCGTCAGATTCGAGGATGATCCAAGCACCTCTCGGTACATGGGCTTCTTTCAAAAAGACATCAAAGGTAATTCCGGGGAATTCCACGATAATAGGTTCATGGCCCAGCAGGTTGAACAGACCACAGGCCTCTTGAGCGCGACTGACAGTATCCAATCGAGTGAGTATTGGTATCCATTCGTCAGAGGCTCCTGACCACTTCAGAATGGGGGAGGAATTCGGTGGGGGCCATTTACCTTTTTGTACTGTGGCGTATTCTCCAGTGCCAAGTCCATAGATCGTAGGTGCTCTTCCTGATCTTGCCAGAAACGTACCGTGTGCCTTAGCATCTTCAAGTGTAAGAAAAATCTCCATTTGCTTCACCTTTGTGTGTACTCGACACTACTTGGTGATTACACAACGTGAGAAATCACACAGCATTTGAGATGTCCAAAGTTGTCACAAAAGTGCAAAAGGAAGGCTAGAAAGAGTACGCAGTCTGCATTTTCTTCATAGGACTTTAAATTCAATAATGCACACAATAGTGTTTCACGTCATCGGCACTGACTATACTGTCTTCGGTCTTATTTCGCAGACACAATGCAGATGACATCGCGGTCTTTGAGAACATGTTTATCAGAGATTCTCATCTTCGTGCGTGCGTCTATTGCATGAATGAATGATTCCATCAGATCTGTGTGAATATGCCCGGCGAATTCTTTCGCTGTTGTACCTTCAGGGACAAGATAGACGTCTGGTAGGACATTTCCATCACCATCCGTCAAAGAAGTTGAGTCTTGAACAGGATAGACTGTGATCATGTTGAGATATTCAAAAACTGCCTTGTTCAGGATGTTTTGGACTCCTGTACCGCCATATTTCTTGAGTATATGCCCTCTGAGTTTCTCAAGCTGTTCGACCTCTGCATCCTTCAAGTCATCACCTTTGAGAATCTCGAAATCATCATCACCTGGAATGTATTTGATTACGGATTTCTTTTCCAAGTCCTTGAGCACTTTCTCAGCTAGGGCACTAACAGGGACCACAAGAAGATCAGGGAACACCTCTTTCAATCTCTCATAGTTCTCCTCGGCCTTTGGTCTGTCAATCTTATTTGCTGCAATTATCATGGGCTTGGCAACATGCCAAAGAGTCGATGAAAAACTCCTCAGCTCATCATCTGTCCATTTATCGGCAGTCTCTGCCTTGAGTCCCGATTCACGAAATGCCTTCAGAATATGTTTGCGTGAGACCTTCAATCCAGACAGTTTCTCCAAAAGAATCTCATCCAGTCTGGTTCCTTCTGCTCTCACACGTCCTGTGATTCTTCGCCAGTCTTTCTGAATGATTGCTAGCACCCACTCGGTGATCTCTTCCTCAAGGAATTTCACATCATCAATTGGGTCATGACTTCCCGCAGAAACCTCCTGTCCCTCTGCATCTAAGGCGCCACTGGCATCTACAATATGTATTAGCACATCAGCCTGCCTCAGGTCGTCCAAGAACTGATTGCCCATCCCTCGTCCTTTGTGGGCCCCAGGCACAAGACCTGCAACATCAATTAGTTTGATAGGGACAAGTCGGATTCGTTCAATACAGACCGAGTTCTGTGGATTGTCATCGACATCAAAATCCCCGCAGGCACATGGAGTTCTGACATGGGTCACACCCACATTCGCTTCGATAGTTGTGAACGGATAGCTTCCTTCCTTGAAATCCGTCATACAGGCTGCATTAGTGAATGAGGTCTTTCCGCAGGACGGTTTTCCTACTATCCCGACATTGAATCCCATTATTCATCTCTCCACATATACCAACTCACAAGCCGGATTAAACTGTTAAGGTCCTGTTACTACCGAATGATTTTTATGAATAAGGATTCATAATTAATATTGAATCAAGATTCATTATTATGATGAATGAATGTAGAAAGTGAGAATATGTCAAAGATTTGTGTGACCTCCCAAGGGGCTGAAATGGACTCGCTCGTAGATCCCCGATTCGGTAGATGTCGGTACTTTATCATTGTGAATCTAGAATCAGGGGAATTCAATGCAATTGACAATGACGCCGTTTCACGTGCACATGGAGCAGGAATAAAAGCCGCTCAGACGGTGGCTTCAACCGGAGTTGATGCGGTAATAACAGGAAGCGTTGGTCCAAATGCTTATCCAGCCTTGCAGAACGCTGGAATCCGAATAGTGACAGCAATATCAGGTACCATCAGAGATGTGGTCGAATCGTATAAGAAGGGCTCACTTAGTGAGATAATCTCTCCAGGTCCGGGGCACGTGGGAATGGGCCGAGGAATGGGTCGAGGAGGAGGCCGGGGAGGTCGCAGAGGAGGATACTAGGAATGAAAAGGAGACTATTGGTCCCATGTGAAGGTCCAGACGGTGCATATGTCGCAGCTCATTTTGGGCGTGCACCCTACTTCGTTACTTTTGACCTTGATGAGAGCGGCGCAGTCATAGAGAAGTCAGTCCACCCCAATACTGGAGAACATGCAGGTGGCAAAGGTCATGCCCATAACAATGTATTGCGTCTAATGCCAAACGTAGTGATTGTGCAAGGCATGGGCCCTCGAGGGCTATCAAGCTTTCAGAGCAAAGACATTGCAGTCTTGCATGCAAATAGCAACCTCATCGACAATCTGGTGGCAGCATATATACGAAATGAGCTTCAAGAGCTCACAGAGGGCTGTTCACAGGCACATCATAAATGAATTACCATAGATCAGAGGTCGTATGTCTTGATAATAGCAGTTGCATCTGGGAAAGGTGGTACAGGTAAGACCACCGTGGCAGTGAATATTGCCTTGTCATTGGGAGCTGTCAATCTTATTGATTGTGATGTGGAGGAGCCCAATGCACATACTCTCTTGCACCCTAAGAAACTTAGTAGCGAATCAGTGACAGTGCCTATGCCTTTGATTGACCAGGATAGATGCACTCTTTGCGCGGCATGTGCTAATTTCTGTGAGTTTAATGCCATATTCGTTGGTAAGAAGGTGCTTGTATACCCAGAGATCTGTCATTCATGTGGTGGCTGTTCCCTAGTCTGTCCCGAGGGCGCAATCGAGGAGGAGCCTCGTGAAGTTGGAAATATCCACAGTACGAAGGTGAATGGGATTCGTCTTGTATACGGAGAATTGAATGTTGGAGAGCCCATAGCAATCCCTATTATCAAAGCGGTCAAGAATAAGATTGACCAAGATGGGATTACTATCCTTGATGCACCGCCAGGTACTGCCTGTCCAGTCATCGAAACGATGCAGGACAGTGACTTCGTAGTATTAGTGACTGAACCTACGCCCTTTGGACTTCATGATCTCTCAATGACGGTCGACGTCATCAAGGAGCTCAATATTCCCCATGGTATCGTGTTGAATCGTGCGGGAGTTGGAGATGATGGGGTGAAAGAATTCTGTAGAGTAAAGGGCATTCCGATTCTGCTTGAGATTCCATTTGACAGGAAAATAGCTGAGTTGTATTCCAATGGAGTCCCTTTTGTCCAAGAAATGTCGGAATGGCGAGATCAGTTCAGACAACTGTTTGAGATCATAAAGGAGATGTCAGAAGATGGCCATTGAGATTGCGATTGTCAGTGGAAAAGGCGGTACAGGCAAGACCACGATAGCAGCAGCTTTCACAGCGATCTCACAAAATCTTGTGACTGCTGATTGTGATGTAGACGCTCCAGATTTGCACATCCTTCTTCAACCCGAAACAAAGAAGACTGAGGATTTTCAAAGCTCGAAAGTTGCATTGATTAATCCGGAAACATGCACAGAATGTGGTCTGTGTGTAGAGAAGTGCCGCTTCGAGGCAATCGATCCCCCCAACGTCAATGCAATAGCTTGCGAGGGTTGTGGAGTCTGTGCATTCGTCTGTCCTGAAAAGGCGGTAGAGATGATGCCGCGAATCTCAGGGTATCTCTATGAGTCCATGACTCGTTTTGGTCCTATGTCTCACGCAAAGCTGCTACCTGGTGAGGGTAATTCTGGCAAGCTCGTGACCGAAGTTCGGAAACAAGCACAGGAGCTTGCTCGCAAGAATGATCAAGACGTCACTCTAATCGACGGGTCTCCTGGAATTGGTTGTCCTGTGATTGCCACGGTCAGTGGTATCAAACTAGGGGTGATAGTGACTGAACCCACCATGTCTGGCATTCATGATATGGAACGAGTTATGACACTCTTGG
>JASFEL010000026.1:0-7808 GCA_050124855.1 Candidatus Thorarchaeota archaeon
GGGGATTTTGCTATCACAATAACATAGCAGTGTCCCTTTTGCATCTGAAAGCGATAGGGAAAATCGAGACCGCATTAATCCTTGATTTTGACCTCCACACAGGAGATGGTAATATCAACATTCTAGGTGATGATGGGAATTTCGTCATCCACAATCCCCGAGGTCACGGAGATGAGGTATATTTGGCGGATACGAGGCGGGCTCTAGACTCAAGTCCCAATGTCGACATAATTGTGGCGTCAGCTGGATTTGACCAATACATTGACGACTGGGGAAGCAACCTCTCAACAGATGCTTTCAGAATAATCGGCGAGATGATGCATGATTTTGCCATGGAAAGGTGTGAGGGCCGAAGATACGGTCTCTTAGAGGGGGGCTACAACTTTGAAGACCTAGGAAAGAACGTTCTTGCTTTCTGTGAGGGGCTAAGATTGGGGAGTAAATAGGTTCCAGTTTCAATTTTCGTGGGGACCTTAAATGTCAAAATCATAACTCACTGTTGGTGAGAGGTTTGCATCTATTCCATCTCCTCAGTCCAATATCTGATTTTGTAAGCATGATAGCGATGTACTTCGTGGAGATCTGGGACTTTCTGATCTTTTTAGGGAGGGTTTCAGGAGTAATTGTCATCCTCATTGGGGCGATTCTCTGGTTCACTGAAGTCAATCCCGGTCGGGGAAAGGGCTTGGTTGCTAGTGGCATACTCCTGTCCATAGTGGTGCAATACTTCGTGATGTATCCACCATCATTCGTACTCTGACCTCATAACCCCGGTTTCACACACACCCGCTAGGCCCGGGGGTACTACTCTCGGGCCACCTTTTACTATAGCTCACCTACTATCCGCGTCTTGTCTTATTAGCAATTCCAATAGGCTTATTAACTATGGTGAATTTGCAATGATTATGTCTTCTAAGATAAATTCAGTCTACCTACAGATTGCCAACGTGGTGGCAATTGTCGGGAGCATAGTGTTCAATGCATTGGTAAACATTCTGCCTCTTAACGGCATCACAACAGGCGAGGTTTCAAACGCATACCCAAACCTCTTCACACCTGCGAATTACGTCTTCGCCATCTGGGGAGCAATTTACACACTATTGTTTGTATTCATGTTCTATCAAATCAGGACCAGTCAGCGCGACTCAGATTACCTTCAGGAGATTGGATTCCTGTACTTACTTAGTGCAGTCGTTAACATCGCATGGCTTACTGTATTTCACTACTCATATCCGGCTCCTAATGACTTGATCATTCTCACAACTGTTCCGATATTTGGGCTCTTTCTCACCCTACTCTACATCTATCTACGACTTGGCGTTGGAGTAAAGGACGTCTCAAGAGGGGTAAGACTTGCTGTACAAATACCTCTTAGCGTCTATCTCGGATGGCTATCAGTCGCCACAATTGCAAACACGGCCTCTGTCCTCAATTATCTCGGTAGAAGTCCCGGTATACCTATCGAAGTTCAGGAGATGTGGACTGCAGCAGTGATCATTGTTGCATTTTTGATTACGTTTCTGATGTTAATCAGGAGAAAGGACTTTGCGTTTGGCCTCGTGGTCATTTGGGCCACTCTTGGCATTGCGTCAAAACAAATGGCTTCACCTTTAATCTATTACACTGCGCTGGGGGTAGCAGTTGTCATTTTCATTTTGATCGTCATTCTGCCATTGTTGAAGAAAGAAAGTTACGCAAAGTATTACATACTGAGCTAAGAAACTCGGCGTTGGGCAAAGTTCGCTCAACGCTTCTCTATTTATTTCAAATTGATATTCCTAGTAACCAGTGAGTATATCACTTACTTTCTCCTAAAACTCTGAACACGATTGACTGGAGTCAGAAAGAAATGACTGTTGAAGGGATGGACCAGCAAACTCGCGAGCAGTTAACACACCTGTTTGAGTCCCAACTGATTGCTGTGTTGGGGACTTCAAGTCATGATGATCCATATACCTGTCTTGTCGGGTTCAAGTTTACACCAGATCTCAAGAACCTCATTTTTGCAACAATGCGAAATCGCTTGAAGTATCGCCAAATCAGCTCAAATCCGCGGGTTTCATTGATAATAGATGACCGCAAGAATTCTCCAGCTGACTTCAGTCATGCCACATCTGTGACCATAATGGGTACAGCAAGAGATACAGAGGAGCCCGAACGCACAAAGCTTGCAGAGATGCTAGTCCAGAGGCACCCCTTCCTGACAGATTTTGTGAAAGACTCTAATTGCGCAATCATGAAAGTTGGAATTGAAAAGATGTACATAGTTGGCGAGTTCGAGAGCGTTCAGAAAATCAGGATGGAATGACTCTGTTTTCTCAAGCACTAATAGTACTGACAACCAATTCTCTTTTAAGAATATAAAAATGTGAAGCAATTAGGGCCCGTTGCCTAGTCTGGTTTCAGCGAGCACAGCGCTTCTGAAAGGCACATAGGGCGCTAGCCTTCTAAGTTAGAGGTCGACGGTTCAAATCCGTCCGGGCCCGCCATCTTCTTTTGATACTCAAACTGCAATGCTCGTGTCAGCCATGGAGGAATATCGGTTTCTATGACCGACTCCAGATGAGAGAGGTCATCCACAGACTTCTCAATTCTTATCCTAGCGGCTCGTTTGGAGCCTATTCCTGGGAGAGATTTCCATTGTGCCAGAGAAACATTGTTGACTTTGAGGGGAAAAGGAAGGACTGTAAGAGACCTAGGTCCATGATCAACAACGAAGACATCTACAAAGGCCCCAGGATCTTGTCCACTGGGCATGAAGCAGAGCAATGGATAGGTTCCAAGAGGTCTTAGAAGGTAGTTATTTCCCTCCATCTTTTCCATGAAGGCGGAGCGAATTACGGTTCCGGAGGGTGCGACTTTCTTAATCATTGCAACATCTATTGTTTCACGAACCTGCTTCTTATGCCGAAAGAAGTCGTGCTTCTTCACTCTACTCGACTTCATATCTCCCACTCTTGTTCCGGAGAATCCAATGACTTGACGGATGTTAATGCGCCGCACAATGAGGTTTTCTTCCACTAGCCTCTCAAGGAATGCATAGTTGCACTCCAGAGTCTTCTTGCTTTCTCCTGGGAGACCGTATAGAAGATTGATTCCAGGTAGCAGGTGTGGAAGACCCCATTCCGGTCGATGGCCTCCCACCTCATTTAGCAGTCTTATAGCCTCAACGACCTGTTCCTCGTCAGCTTTCAGATTATTGCGGCGAACCACTTCTGGATCAACTGATTCCACTCCAAATGCAGCGACATCCCCAGCAGTATGATGTTTGACGATAGATTTAGCCACATCTCTGCTCTCCTGAGGATGGCGAGCAATAGTACCTGGATTCACGTTATCGATATGAAGGACCTGTAATTCAGGGGCCGCTCTGCGAACCTTTGAGAAGAGTTCCTTGATAGCTTCAGGGGCGGGTTTTGGGAATTCCTCCTCTCCTATTTCTTTTGATCCAAAGGTAAACAGATCTGCCTGATTGCCAATCCTGAACGCCCGTACTCCATGTTCATAGAGAGATTCGATTTCCTTAGCCACATCCGATGCGGTTCTTAGCATAGGCTTTCCATACAGAGGCTCTGTACAGAAAGAACAACCTCCTGTAATGTAACGAGGACAGCCTCGATAGGTTTCAATCTCGCAGATCATGTAGCCAGATGAATATCCAGGATGCTGCGAAAGCACTCTTGCACCCCGTTTCGCAAAATCTTCTACTTCCTCCAAGGTTTCTCTTGTGCTAGAGAAGTCAACCGAAGACAGGTCTCCCTGCGCGTCCATTATCCTCGCTAATACTATCTCGGGGTCTCCAGAGGCTATATAGTCAAACGGAGGACTGAGAACATCTGAACTCACAGCAAGCCGTCCACCCTCAAGTCCACAGCCAAAACGTGCCCATGGACCAACCAATATCTTTGGAATGTCTTCTAACCTAGTATCAGAAAAATATCCTTTGGATTCTTTTACAGAAATTGGAGTGCCGCCAAGGTATTTGCCGGGAACAATCATTCCAGCAATAAGAAGAATCATGTCTGCGGTTGACCATGCATCCTGAGGGTCAGTATGCATGCGGACGTTGTCGATAGTCTGGTAAATCACTTCAGTCCTCGAAGACTTGGCCCAAATGGCACCCGCAATATACCTTGGATAGGGACTGACGTATGGGGGAACTCCTAGATTTGTGGGTTCATCAACATAGCCATCGACAATGACGATTCTGTCCAGCTCACTCCCACTCCCTGAAGTTATCATATCCTGCTGCGGAAATCTTCAGAGGCCCCTCTGACGTTTCATAGTACACTCCCTCTCCAGTCGAGGCATAGCCTATCCTCTTCAAGGGAACATGGATATTCTTGGTAATCTTGCATGCTTCATCCCAATGAGCCTCAGGTATAGCAAGCACAAGTATGAACTCCTCTCCACCCTCCATCACCATCTTCCACTCAGGAATGGAGATGTCTTCCGCAAATTTGGAAACCCCTTCTGCAGTAGGCAATACCTCGATAAATAAGGACACTCCACTCTGGGCAGCCATTGTGTTCAGAGTGATTCCAAGTCCGTCGCTGCTGTCCATTGACGCAGAAACTACACCTTTCTCAGCCAGTTTAGAAACAAGCCCAAAGTGAATATCGGGTCTGTAAGCTGCTCCAATTGCCATGCTCCTGAGGTCGTCATCAGCCTTTTTTCCCCTAAGAAGCACCTCAAAAGCCACTGAGGTGAGACCGAAATCGCCTGTGACTGCGATTATGTCGCCATCCTTGACGCCACCGCGTGTGACTATACCTTCCGGTGGAGCAATTCCTATCGCAACTCCGGTCAGAACCACATCATTCGAGGATCCAACGTCGCCTCCAATGAAAGGAACACCAGCCTTAACACAGTATTGAGAGAAGCCACGTACTAGTTCTTGGGCTGCGAGGGCATCAAGTTCCTTAGGAACACATAATGAGAGTAGAGTCGCGAGGGGTGTTGCCCCCTTTGCTACAATATCGCTCAGAGCCATAATGGCTGTCTTTCTTCCTGCTTGGGCCTCAGTCATTCCAGGCAACCAATCGGTTTCACGGACAAAGGTGTCAACATTGACTACGATGTTCTTGTGCTCTGAGATTGGAATATCAGAGGCGTCTTCATCAAAGCCAAGACGGGCATCAGCAATCTCATCAACGAGTTCCCTGATTCTCTTGAGGAACTCACGCTCTCCAATATCTCTGATGCTCATCGGCTAGCCTCCTGCCTGAATCCTTTGTGTTCATGATAAACTTTTATTAACAAATCCAATGGGATGCGCTGCAGCCAAGCCTCGGTGGCCAAGCGGTTTAAGGCGATTGCTTCGTAAGCAATAGATCGGGGGTTCAAATCCCCCCCGGGGCTCCATATCTGTTTTTGTACATCGCGAATCAGATACACCCAGTGCATGCTTCAGCTGAGCTTCACCGCAATAGTGCAACCCTCACCAATCGGAAGGATTGTGCTCTCCAAATCATATTGTAGCAACGCGCGATTGAATTCATCAATTCCTTTGTTGGACTCGTTACTTGCGCCAGCCACTCTCATCACAGGCCAGAGCGTGTCATCAACTAGAAGCAACCCACCCTTCCTCAAGATACGAATGCAATCTGGAAGCATCTTTGGATAGCCACGCTTGGTTGAATCTTGGAACACAACATCATAGCTTCCTGACTCGATTTCAGGTAGAACCTCAAATGCGTCACCAATTATGATTTCAATGCTTTCTGAAATGGATTCGCGTTCAAAGCTCCTTTTGGCAAATTCAGCAACGTCAGGGTCCGACTCGATAGTTGTCACTCTACCCCCAAATTCCTTTACTGCAAGCGCCATTGATACTGTAGAGAACCCTATGTTCATCCCGATCTCGAGGATTCTTTTAGGCTGCATTAACTTCAACAAGACCTTGAAAAGTCGAGCAATCTCATCCTCGATTATCGGACCCTCAAGACCAGATTTAGCCATGTAGTCGTCCGCAGCTGGCAAATCCGTTTCTCTGTAGATTTCTGCTATGTAATCAGTAGCTTTTTCTAAATCCATCAACAGCACCAAATGGAAATTTGGGATTATCTCTTTGAGGATTTCGATAAGGATGCTTTGGAGGGTTCAAATCTCCCGGGGCTTCATTTTTCAACAGCCACCTTAAGAATTATAGTGTGCGAGTTGATTATTTGGGATGGTGAGCAATATGAATGAATCTTCATATCCAGATATCATCAAGAAACTCCCGAAAGTGAAACACTCAATGGATGGCATCGAGGGCTGGCTCGCTCAGGGAAAGGATTTCCAGATAGCATTCTTTGAGATTCAACCCGCAGCAAAGGTGCCACCGCACAGCCATGGAGCTCAATTCGGAGTCGTAATAGAGGGCGAAATTATTCTAACAATAGGCGATAAAACTAAAGTCTATGGCAAGGGTGATACCTATATTATTCCTGCAGGCGTTATTCACCAAGCAGAATGCAAGTCTGTCGTCCTTGTAATGGACTATTTTGATGATGCAGACAGATATGAAACCGAATAGATTCCTACTCACTCCAAGCCTCATTCGAAAACTCGATTGCATGCAACACCTTCTGAGTGAACTCGTTTGTATCGCATTCAAAAGTGTACATCACAAATCCATCATAAGCAAAGAAGTGCATTCTTCTCACATGATAGATGATCTTCGGCTGTGCAACTTGCACTAGCTCGAGGAACTCATTCCGTCTAAACTTCACACGATAAGAACTTGTATGTTGAGCGGCTGCCGCTGCGGCAGCTGCTCCACCTGCAAAAGCCATCTTTAAACACCAGATATGAATCTGAATTTCCTAGTATCTAAACTTGACCCTAGATGCAGCATATTGCAGTGAATTGCATAGTGCTTATCTGATAGAGATTGCTCTTTCAAGCTATGGCTCATCCAGGAGTAATGCGTGATTCCGAGGGACGAGTTCCCCATGTATACCTGAAAGAAGGCGATGTCGCGGAATATGTTTTGCTACCAGGCCCTCCAGAAAGAGCAAGAGTGACAGCCTCAATGTTTGACAGCTCTAAAGAATTAGGATTTAATAGAGAATACCTCAGCTTCACTGGGGAGTATCAGGGCATTGAGGTTTCAGTCGTGTCCACGGGAATGGGAGTGTTCTCAGCAGTAGTAGCAGTTGAGGAACTCGCTGCCATCGGAGCTAACACGTTCATTAGAATTGGATCATGTGCCACTTACCAAGAAGAGATTCAACTCGGGGACAACATCATATCTACTGGATGCATCAGGGATGAGGGGTGTACTCTTGAATACGCACCATTGGCATTTCCAGCTATAGCTGACCTAGCTGTAGTAACAGCACTCATAGACTCAGCAAAAGAAATCGGTGCAACCTATCATACAGGAATTGTGCGAACGTGCGAGAACTTCTACTTGCGCGACCGATCACCAGCCCTCAATGCGCAGTATGCGAAATTGGGTGCCGTCGCTCTCGATATGGAACTCTCTGCTATACTGATGGCTTCGATTGATTTGGGAAAAAGAGCCGGGGGCATACTCACCGTGGGCTCCAATATGGTCACAACCGAGAACCGGTACAAGGGCGACCGAATCGACGAGTTTGACGTGGGTGAGAAGAATATGATAAGGATCGCCCTTGAAACAGTAAGGAAACTGCACTCTCAAGGTCAATAACATACCACTGGACTTGTGCAGCTGCCTACAGCTTTATTCGAGTTCAAAAGAACTCAAGAGGACTAAAGAGGTGAAAATAGAAATGAAACGTATAAAGAAGCAAAAAGGCAAGAAAAAGCGATGGCAGTCACTCCCCCCATTCGAGTGG
>JASFEL010000027.1:0-7736 GCA_050124855.1 Candidatus Thorarchaeota archaeon
TGACTAGGTCTTCCAAGAGTACACCTCCTTGTCCAGCTATGGAATAGAGACCATCTTCAGCTGAATAGCCCATGTAGAGCAGCTCTGTCATCTTCTCTAAGTTCAGGATAATTCCACCAAGTGGCACTGCTCCACCAGTAAGACCTGTACGGCCGCCCTGTATAGTGACAGGGGTGCCATTCTCAGAAGCCTCCCTCAGGATTGCAGCCACCTGATTCGCAGTGGTTGGAAAGAGGATCTTCTCAGCCTTCCCATCAAAGGAGTGACTCTCGTCGTCTAGATAGAGCGCGTAAGTATCTGTTATTTCAGCCTGGTCTGTGACGGCCTTCATGTCGGTAAGGTCAGCACTTCCAGGTGCATGTGCCTTGATCTGATTCGTCATGTTGCAATTCCTCTGGCAACTGATAGGATTGGGCCTAGCAGATTTCCGATATCAAGCATTTGGTAGAGTCTATGAACTAGACCATTCATCAGTGCATTGTGACTTCATAGGGGATACATCCACCGGCGCATTCTGTAGGTGAGTACGAAACAGGTGATAAGGTACGACACATTAATCAGTGGGACTATGGACATGTCCTTTGCTACTTCCTATTTGGGACCGGATAGTTTGAAAGAAGTGAAGACGGTGAGGTCAAGGCAATGAAGAAACCGGGAGTAGAGGTCGTAGCCACAGTACTTGTTGCAGCAATGAGTGCGATTGCGATTATTCTAGCTGTTGTCTTCCAGGAAATGGCAATGGCCGTTCTCGTGGTTTTCATAGGCACCTATGCTATGATTAGCTCTGAACGAGTGAATCGAACAGCAATGGCACTCTTAGGATTGGCAATCGCAGGCGTAGTCCTCTGGCTTGGCTTTGAGCTTGGGTTGTCACATGGAGCAGATTTCAACGAACTCATAGAGCACATCGAATGGACCACAATCATCTTCGTCATTGCTATGTTCGTGATAGTCTCAGTTGCTGCAGCATCCGGGCTCTTTCAGTATATAGCGCTCAGGATAGCCAAACCCAGTGGAGGGGACCACAAGGCGCTCTTCACGACCTTCATGGTGTTCGTGGCAGCAATTAGCCTTTTCTTCGACACTGTTTCGACAATGCTGATTATTGCACCCCTAACAATAGAGATTTGCAACGCGCTTGAGATTGACTTCAAACCATTTCTGGTGTCAGAAGCAATCGTCTGCAACTTCTCATCAATCCCATCCGTTGTTGGAGCAATCCCAAACCTTGTGATAGCTGGAGAAACCAAACTCGATGTAGGCTTCCTCTTCATAACACTCATGCCACTGTCGATAATCCTCTTTCTTGTAAGCCTGTTAATCATGCTTAGATGGTATGGGAGTACCTTTGGAACTACCGACGAGTACAGAATCGATACTGTGCTCTCAATTGACCCCGCATCCATGATCAAAGACAAATGGGACTTCAACGTTTCCGTGATTGCGATCATCTTTTTGGTAATCGGATTCGCTCTTGGTCCAACATTCGGTGTCGTACCTCCAATGATCGCATTGCTAGTCGCAGCTTTCATGCTATTGGTCGCACATGAAAAGGCGAACGATTTCTTTAATCGAGTGGGCTGGCCCACTGTATTCTTCCTAGTCGGACTGTTCGGCCTCGTCGTTGCTCTGGAGCTGACTGGCCTCATTGATGCTTTCGGATTGCTTGTGGGTGAGATTGTTGGGGACAGTGCCGCATTTGCGACTGTCTTCCTAGTATGGATACCGGCCATGCTATCGGCCTTCTTGGATAACCTTCCAGTATCTGTTGTACTGGCTCCAATTGCTCGGGATTTTGCAGTTATCAGTCCGGTTATACCTCTAGCTCTGGTCTTTGCAGTGAACATCGGAGGTTACATCTTCACTCCCTTGGGCTCACCAGCTAACATGGTCGTAATTGGACTGTCGGAAGCGGCACACAACCCCATCGCGTTCATCGATTTCGTGAAGATAGGGACTCTCCTCGGATTGATTCATCTTGTAATCGGCAGCGGGTACCTGTTGTTCATCATGTTTCTGCTAGGCGGATGAGGACACTGGTCTCTCAAGGCATTTCTTCCAAGGTGAATTGTTCACCAATGAATGAACCTAATTGAGTTAGTCGAGCGTGTTTGAGTCAGAAAAAGAGGCACTACGCTATAGATAGTGTTATTGGGAAGTCAAATAGGCGACAGAGCTAAAGGCGAGAGGTGAGAAGGTTTGGTTGCAGAAATCATACTTGCAGTTTTTGTCGTCACCTACATCGCCATATCGTCTGAGAAAGTGAACAGAACTGCGACTGCACTGCTGGGAATGGGTGTTGTCGGGATTGTCTTATGGGCAACAGGTGCTGCGGAATTCCACGAAGTGGCAAATCGTATTGAGTGGACAACCATACTCTTTGTGACTTCCATGTTCATCATAGTCACTGTCTCGGCATCCTCTGGCATGTTTCAATACCTAGCATTGGAGCTGACAAGACGTACAGAAGGTGAAACGAAACGCCTCTTTATCTCTCTACTTGCCTTTGTGTTCGTTATTTCTCTGTTCTTTGACACCACATCTACAATGCTCATAATGGGACCACTCACCATAGAGATATGCAGAGCTCTCGAAATCGACTTCAGACCATTCCTAATTTCTGAAGCAATAACCTGCAATTTTGCATCCATCCCTTCAATCGTTGGTGCAGTGCCAAATCTGCTCGTTGCTGAAGAAGCGCATGTGGATCCTGCTTTCCTCTTTGAATCATTGATGCCCTTGTCTGTGATTCTCTTCGTGGTATCTGTGCCACTACTTCTCCGATTCTTTGACGAGCAACTCAAGCCTTCTGAGGAGTATCTTGTTTCTCAAATGATGCTCATTAATCCCCAGTACATGATTCGCTCGAGATCCGACTTCTACCTCTCGATAATCGCCATGTTCATCCTAGTGCTCGGATTCACTCTCGGCCCTGCGACAGGACTGCAGCCTGCAGTAATCGCAATAACAGTAGCTGCAGCTCTCCTGATAGTTGCCCGTGAATGGGTCGATGAGATTCTGAAGCGCGTAAATTGGGGGACTATCTTCTTTCTCATAGGACTGTTTGGGCTTATTGCGGCACTCCAAGTGACTGGCATAATACTTGCGCTGGGAGAAGCCATTGGAAACCTAATTCAGGGAAATGTCTTGTTTGGAATAGTCTTCATGACTTGGATACCAGCACTCCTTTCTGCTGTCATTGACAACATTCCAGTGTCAGCCGTCTTGGCACCAATAGCTGCACAATTTGCTGCCATTAGTCCACTCCTCGCAATTGCTCTTATCTTCGCTGTCAATGTTGGAGGATTCATACTTCCTATTGGCTCACCAGCTAACATCTTGGTATTAGCATTTTCCGAGAAAGAACGCAAACCAATCAAAATGGTTGATTTCGCTAGGATTGCGACACCCTTGGGATTCTTGATGTTAGCTATTGGAACCGGATGGCTTTTGCTACTCGGAATCTTAGTCTAGAAAAAAGGCGGCGCCCCGCCCCCGTCTTGTGCCGCCGGGAGGACAGAACTCAACGGAGACTGGACACCGAATACTTAGTGCATGCAAAGGCTATTAGCAATATGGGTTGTGACATGCGCAACGGAGAAAAAGTTTTCAATGCCGAAACGTGCTCGATGCCCACACTGTGACAAACTGTTCAACCGTGACGTACTTGACTCTCACATCCAAAGATGTAGAGCTCGAGGCAAGGAGAGCAATGAAAAAACAGAGCTTGGAAGAAGAGATGTGATCGTTGACGGCAATAACGTTGCATATCACCTCGCACCCTCGGGCAGACCAAGGGTGGCTAACCTAGTTCTGGCAAGACAGAGCCTTGTTAGCGCGGGCTACAAGCCAGTCATTGTAGTGTCAGCCGCTCTAGTCCACAAGATCGATAAACCTCATTCACTTCGAGATTTGATTGGTTTTGGTCATATTATAGAGGCTAAAAGGGGGAAGAATGATGACCTCATAATCATTCAAACCGCACAGCAGTCCAATGCAGATATTGTGAGTAATGACAGGTTCCTCGACTGGCAGGACAGATACCCTTGGCTCTCCAATCGCCTGAGAAGATACAGGATGACTCCTTCAGGCTTGATTCTGGTCTGACAGGTTGACCTCCAGCAAAAGCGTTAAAATCATTCAGAGAATGCACCACTGAGACATCCCCATGGTATGGTGAATACATGATGCGTGCCAAAGAATTGAGAGAGCTATACTTGAAATTCTTCAAGGAGAAGAATCATGCAATAATAGGTTCTGGCTCTCTAATGCCAGAAAACGATCCAACTGCATTGTACGTGATGGCAGGCATGCATCCTCTTATGCCATTTCTACTGGGACAGCTACACCCACAAGGAAATCGCTTAGCTAATGTACAGAAGTGTATTCGGACTATAGACATCGACGAGGTAGGTGATACGACACATCTCACATTCTTTGAGATGTTAGGAAACTGGAGCCTAAATGATTACTGGAAGGAAGAGGCCATAACATGGAGTTACGAATTCCTAACCTCCAAGAAGTGGCTCGGTTTCAATCCAGAGAAGCTCTCGGTCACTGTGTTTGCAGGAGATGAGGATGCTCCAAGAGATGATGAAGCGGTAAAGGTGTGGAAATCAGTAGGTATTCCAGACAAACGAATCTACTTCCTTCCAAAAGAGGACAACTGGTGGGGCCCCCCTGGCAAGGTCGGTCCCTGTGGACCATGCTCAGAGATGTTCATTGAAGTAGATGAGATACCAAAGTGTGGTCCGGACTGCAAACCTGGATGTCAATGTGGGCATTTTGTCGAGGTCTGGAACGATGTATTCATGGAATACAACCTGAAAGAGGATAGCAGCTACGAGAAGTTGGAACAGAGGAATATTGACACTGGAATGGGAGTCGAGAGGACCGTAGCTATGCTTCAGGGAGTTCCATCTGTTTTCGATATTGAGCTGTTTACTCCACTTCTTGATCAGATTAAGAAACTATCAGGAAAAGAGAAGATGTCTGAAGAAGAAGGACAGTTCGCAAAGATAATAGCTGACCATGTGAAGGCAGCTGTCATGATCATGGCGGATGATGCCCATATTGCTCCTTCAAATGTAGAGCATGGATACATTGTGCGCAGACTCCTGAGAAAAGCCATTCTCAACGCAGACAAGCTCGGCATAGGCAAGGGATTCATGGATTCTCTCGCAGACATCACCATTGACTTGTACAAAGGGGTCTACGACGAAGTTGAGAGAAACCGTGACTTCATCAAGAACAACCTGGAGGGTGAAGAAGCCAAATTCAGGAAAACCCTGCGAAAGGCGCTTGGTAAATTTGAACGTATGTTCCAAGAAAATGGTACAATAACAGGGAAGGATGCGTTCCTACTATTCACCAGTTTTGGACTTCCTCTTGAGATGACGAGGGACTTGGCTGAGGAGAAAGGCATAGAGATAGAACTTGACGAGTTTCGAAAAGAGTTCGAACATCATAGAGAAATCTCTAGAACCGCTACGGAGGGAAAGTTCAAGGGTGGCTTAGCAGACCATGGTGAAGAGCACACTATGCTACACACCGCAACTCATTTGCTTCAGGCTGCACTCAGAAAGGTCCTTGGGGACAATGTTCAGCAGAGCGGCAGTAACATCACAAAAGAGCGTCTTCGATTCGATTTCACATTCGATCGCAAGCTTACACCAGAAGAGGTTGAGCAGGTAGAGAAACTGGTTAATGGCGTCATCAGTGAGGACTTAGAGGTCACAAAGCAGTTCATGCCTTATGATGAGGCAATTGCCCAGGGTGCCATGGCGTTCTTCAAGGAAACATATGGTGATACAGTATCAGTCTATTCAGTTGGCGACTTCAGCATGGAACTCTGCGGTGGACCTCATGTTGAACGAACCGGTATTCTGGGTAAGTTCAAAATCACCAAGCAGAAGAAGATTGGTGCGGGAATCATGCGAATCCGTGCAGTTCTTGAGCCTATTGGTGGGTAGAACTACTTTAAGCGAAATGCCCATATTGCCTCGCTACCATAGAGGCATCAGAGAGGGATTTTTGAGGCCCTTTAACCTCCCAATAGGGGGAGGAATATTGAAACCGAGTGGAAGAAAATGGGAACGTTTTCGAAAATCTTTGGTCTTGGAGATAAAGACCTGCAGAAACAAGCAGACGAACTACTCCTGAGGCTTGGAAAGGCGCTCCAGTCAGCAAGTGCAAAACTGCATGTCTGTGCAGACGATTGGGCTGATGGGAAGAAGAAACATCTGGATGAACTAGAGTCAGAGATCATCAAATTGGAGAGAGAGGCTGATGAAGTGAAGGATGAACTCTTTGAGAAGATCTTCTCGAAGAGGGCATATCTTCCTCAACAGACCCAAGAACGGCATGAACTGGTCGTGCGTATGGACAGCGTAATTGATGCTTCTGAGGAGGCAGTCAGAATGATGTTGATTGGCCGCAAGTACAAGCCACCTCCAGAGATTCACAAGATTGCAGAGAAGGGCTGGAAGTGTACAGACCTCCTTCAGGATGCATTGAAGTATCTCTTTAAGGACTTCAAGAAGGCGGCTGAATATACTCTCAAACTTGACAGAATAAGAGAGGAGGCAAGAGACCTACAATTCGCCCTTCTTGAGAGGCTCTTCAATGAGGATGACTTCAGTCCAAAAGAAGTCAGTCTGTTTCGAGCGATATCGGAAAGGATTCTCCGGGTACCCATCAGAGCTGAGGAAACAGGAGATTTCATACGAACACTTGCTGTGAAGTACTCCTAGACGGAGGCTCTTCAATAGTGGACCCCCTCTTACTAGGAGCCCTGCTCGTCATCAGTTTCTTGGTTGCTTTTGCTATAGGAAGTAATGACGAAGCTATGGCCCCAGCTGTTGGTGCACAGGTATGGACTGTGAAGACAGCAGTGATAATTGGAGGAGTAATTACTGTTATCGGAGCAGTCTTCTTGGGAGGAAATGTATCTGAAAAAGTCGGATCCGACCTAGTTGGGGGATTGACACTCACCACAGAAATGGTCTTTGCAATACTAGTTTCAATGGCGCTCTGGTTGCTCCTTGCATCTGCTACAAAGGGATTGCCAATCAGCACAACTCAATGTATTGTTGGATCGGTGATAGGAGTCGCAGCCTTCGCTCCAATAGTTGGCTACATGGATTGGGGATTATTCTCTATAGATTGGTTCGTCGTTCTGGAGGTGTTCACAGGCTGGATTATATCTCCTGTCATCGGATTCGTCATCGCAGCAGCGGTGTTCGCTCTTGTGAAACGCCTGCAAAGGAGAGCAGGGGGATTCACTGACTTAGAGCGACAAGAGCGGCTCGCAGCTTATGGTCTTGCATTCTTCCTGATAATAACATCACTGAGTAGAGGAGGCAACGATGTTGCAAATGCGATTGCGCCTCTGGTTGTACTTCCTGAATTTCAGGGGCTTGCTGATGTTGGAGGCGTTATGCTGCCATTAGTTCTTGTGCCACTTCTTGTTGGGGGAATTGGGATGGCACTAGGTCTCATGATTATTGGCCGAAAAGTGATCAAGACCCTTGCGACTGAGGTTGTCACATTGTCACCATCATCAGCGCTCTCAGCGAGTATTTCAGTATCCTTGGTCATGCTTGTAGGCTCGCTTCTTGGACTGCCATTGAGTGGCACACATGTACTAGTGGCTGCATTGATTGCTGTTGGATGGGTTGCAGACACTCCTGTTCAGATGAAGCAGGTAAAAGACATTGTAATTTCATGGGTTGTTA
>JASFEL010000028.1:0-7678 GCA_050124855.1 Candidatus Thorarchaeota archaeon
GTTTTTCTCTAAGATGTTCGAGATTCAATAGGTCAATAATCTCTTCGACTCGTTTTCTTATTTCCTGGGGCTCCACCCCGAGATTCTCCGGTCCAAAAGCAAGTTCCTTCTCCACGTTCAGTGTAACTAGCTGATTCGCTGGATTCTGAAAAACCAAGCCAACTGATGATGCCAGCAAAGCTACTGTTGCATCACGTGTATTCTGTCCATCAACATACACATTTCCTGCAATGTACCCTCTATGAAAATGCGGGACAAGGCCGTTAATGGCTCGGCACAGCGTTGTCTTACCGCATCCAGATGGCCCAGTTATGACTACATATTCACCCTCATTGATTGATGCACTGACCTTGCGTAGAGCAAGAGAATCAGCTCCCAGATACTTGAAACTAAAATCTGCGAACTCCACCAAGGCCATCAATGTACACCTCCTAACCCACTTTCTCTCCTACGCTTTTTTCTATTGCTGATTGCAGAAGCTCAAGTGCCTTGGCCATACCCTCACTTCGATTCTTAGTGCCATTTGCTCCAGCTGCGTTGGCATGTCCTCCTCCCTCGCCGCCTATGATTTTGCCAACATGCTCCATTACATCAGTCCCAAGGTTTACGCCGGTTTCTGAAGAGAAATGACGGGTACTTCGCGAACTGAATCTAACGACACCCTTTGAGGTCTTACCTGCGACAATAGCTACATCTGCTCCAATCTCAATCATGGCTCTGCATGCACTCGCCTCATAAGCTCCAATCTTGGATATGGCGACAATCCAGTCGTTCATATTATGTACCTGCAGTCTTCCCGCAGCTTTCAGCCTAGCAATTCTCTCGGATCTGTCAGGCTTGATAATTAAGGACCGTATGCATGAGTCATAGTTGGCACCTGCATCTATGAGTTTCACAGCCATTAGGAACGAGTCACGTCCTGAGTGGAAGAATCGACGGGTATCAAATAGCATACCTGTAAGAAGCAGATTGGCCATGGTAGACGAAATGGGGACGTCCAAGTCATCGTATAAGCCAATGACAAGTTCACACGTGGAAGAGGTATTACTATCGACTATCTGATGCTGCGCTATTGATGATAGTTCGGAATTGACTTCATGATGGTCAATAGCAACGGTTCTAGCTGGGTCAGTGAGAAGCGTTCGCACACGAGGTCCCAGCTGAAATTCACTATTAGTGTCCAAAAGGATGACAAGATCATGAGTGTCCTCGGAAAAATCGGAATAGGTGACGTCTATTGAGAAATGGCTCAGGACCTGATTGGCCAAACGGCTTACATCATCACAAACGAGTGTAGCTTTACCCTCTGGGCGAATTGCCAGATATAGATCTCTCATCGCAACCATTGAACAAATAGCATCAGGGTCTGCATTCTGATGACCTAATATCAGGGGGTTCAATGATTCAGCGAGAAGAGACCTGAGGTTCAATCAGCCTTCAGCTCCTTCAGTCGTTTCTCCAACCATTCTGTACCATATCTTGTTGCACTATCCAGAATCTCATCAAGTTGGTGTCCAGTGTCATAATTCTGTTCAAGATCAATCTGAATATCGACATCGAGCTCCTCATTAAATTCCAGAATACAGCTAACGGAGATTTCTGCTAAACTCTTCTTGGGAATCTTGCCAAGTATGAACTTGGTTATCTCGTCCTCACATTCCTCAGCCAGGTTCTCTATCTGCTGGGCGTTGAGACTGGGCAACCCAATCTCTGTAGGAGTGGGACTCATATGATTCACTGAACCTTTAGGTTTCGTGTAGAAATATCCAGCTGAATCTTCTTTGTGAGCTCTTCGATCCCCTTCCGGTCTTTTTCAGCACCCTTTGTCTTAGCTTCTAACCAAATCTTGAGGTCACTCACTCTACTCGTCAGCTCCTCCTGAAGCTGTGCCTTGTCAACCTGAAACATAATCTGGCCAACAGACTTGTATGTGACTGCATCATCAGGGTGTTTCTTCAGTTCTTCCAGCGTGACCTCCGATTCTCTCAATTCAGACTGTCTGGTCTGTATAGCAGCCATTAGCTGTTCGAACTGACGTCTCATATTTTCAAGCTTCATAATCTCGTGTTCAATCTCTGGTGGTATCTGTTGTGCCATCGTTATCTACTCCCTCTTGATGTGGGGTTTACTTCGCCTGCGCCATCTGGTAAGCGACTTAAGGATTTTGGCCTAGGACTGCATCGATTGTGTCGAGGCTTGCTGACACCCATGCGATATATGAGTTCATTGCGGCTCTCATCGAAGTCAGATCACCTGATGAAATCTGAATGACTAAAACTGAGCCGCGGACTGTTACTTCAGCGTGTGCTCTATCCGACGGAGCAGAGCCAGTTTCAGGCTTAAGCGCGGAACGAATCATTTCAGCCAGTTCCTCCGACTCTAATGGAATTTCAATGACGGCTCGTCCATGCTCGATCAAGCGGACACCCTCCTCAATTTGGAGATTCGAATACGGGGGCCTATCTCTGATCCATTGCGTGTGTTATAGAATGTCCACAAGAGTTTCTCGCTGGGAAGATCGGTAATTCTGATTTCAACCATACCGGAACCAGCTTCACCTAGAATGACTGGATGTTGTTCGCTTCTCACTTCAGTATCAAGAGTGGAGGCGATAACAGATGCAAGTTCTCGACCATTTGATGAGCAGATATCTTCAACAGTAAGTCCATAGACAGAATGTATTCTAAATCCCGTATTCTCTGAGACCTCACGCCTAAGTGCAGCGCTCTCGATTTTGAGTTCCAATATGTCATCATCAGTCGGATAAAGAAATCTGATGGTCCTTGGATTACCCTTCCAGATTGAAACTACTATTGCAAGCGTAGCACCAGATTGTACCACCCTTGACCGCAACTCCGCAAGGCTCATGCCGCCTCGATTGAACCTCTCAGTGCCGGGCAGAACTGACCAGAGGTCTCGTACAAAAGATCGAACTCGGTTTGAAGTTTTGCGAGAGGTGGTAATCAATGCCTGGGGCAATGCTCTCACTGCCCTGAAGTTTCTTACTCGCCATCCTCAGGTTCCTCAATGGGAACATCTGAGTCTTCGTCAACGGTGACTGCTCCAACAACTTCCTCCTCAATATTCGGAAGGAACTCGGAAGGATCAACAGCCTCATCTTCGTCTCTCAACGCAAGGAAGTCACCTGAAACTCTCTGTGCAATTGCACGTTTTGCAGCCTTACCAGCATCAGTAAACGGAACATATGCGCCACCAGCAAAGCTCAGACCACACTTCTTGCAGTTCCAAAGACCCACAGCCTTCCTAGTTAGTGCTCTTGTTGCACAAGACGGGCAACGTTGCGGATCAGCACGGCGCCTTTCAATATCAAGTACTCTGCGTCGTAGCTTTGCACCGTACCTGGCACCGAACCTTCCGGTGCTGCCGACTTTCTTTGTCTTTCTTCCCAAACTGGTAATCTCCTAGTGTGGTCATATGGGGCGCTGAATCTCAGCGCTCTGAGTCTATCAGTCGCCCTCCGATTTCGCTTATTAGCATATCTATCTGTAAAGAGAACTGGGCGCATCTCAGACTGGCTGAGACACGCATTGTTTCCTATTCTGCACTCTTCATTGTATCAGTGATGAGCTTGCGAATTTCCTTCGCTCTGTCAAGGGCCATGCCCATTGACTGGTCAATCATCTCAAGAGACATGGGACCTGGCCCACCGCCCTTCTGCATAGCAGTGAAGTTATCATCCTTGTCTACAGCCATGGTCAAACGACTATCCATGACCATTTCCTCTTTGATATGGGGGTCTATAACAAGATGCTCACCAATCTTGGCTACGGTATGCTCAATAGCCATGTTCTGAAGGGGCAGCGTGAGCTCCTTACCAGTAGCTACCGCTTTATCATCTTCCCACTTCATCTCTGGATATTTAGTTCCGAGTAGGGCTGCATTGACCGCTATCGAGGATGTGTCAATCAAGTTGCCATCGTATTCAAGAGTATAAACGTCTGCGAAGACCATATACACCATCTTACCCGGCTCGATGCATAGAGCCTTGGTATCCATAGTTTCAGACTCACGGACTCCTCTGTCAACAACTCTGGCCAGTTCTATGGCTGGTTCCTTTGGAGGACCCAACTCGAATAGGGGCGAGGCCATAGGTGCCATCTCAGCAGTGACCATCGTAACACCTTCATCAGGTGTATCCGGGTATGGCGCACCTGTAAGCACTTTCACGCCGGCCACAACAGAGGTTCCACCAATTCGAACTATTGCAGATCCTTCTGCCTTAGCAGGCACTACATGGGGCTCGATTGTAATCTCTCTATACTCGTCAAAGGCTCTTCCATCAACCCTCTCACCCTTACTCAGAAGGTCTGCAACGAAGCCCTTGTCTATGTGACTGATTATCTTTGAACTAAAGTCAGCCATTCTACTCATCCTCCATTATGTCTGCCTCACCGAGGTCAGTCTCTAAGTCGTCCTCATAATCTTCCAACTCTTCATCCTCACCATCGGGGGACTTCTTTGAGTAGGATCGCTTGAGCGCGTCCTTCTGCAGTTCGTGCAGATATTTGCAAGCGTTGACTCCCATTTGCATGGCTTCCATGAGTTCTTCACGTGTGAATGACCCGTCCTGCTGAAGTAGAGTCAATTCATTTGTACCTGGAAGAATAGCTAGCGGAACATCGCCTTGACCGTATTTATCCTCCTCATCACCGAGATCTACAATAAGTGTACCTTCAGCTTTGCCTACGGCAACAGAGGGGACAAGCGATTTCATAGGGATGCCAGCGTCAGCTAGTGCAAGCGAAGCTGCATTAATTGCAGCACATCTAGTGCCACCATCCGCCTGGATGACCTGGATGAATACATCAACCACAGCTTTTGGATATTGCTCCAAAAACAGCACAGGTTCCAGTGCATTTGCAATGACCATTGAGATCTCGCGCTCTCTACGAGAAGGTGCCGGTCTCTTCCTGTCAGGAACTGAGAACGTGGCCATCCTGTATACAACTCTGAGGTATGCTCGGTCATTTAGTGTCAGATGTCTAGGATGCAGCTCCCGTGGTCCATAGACTGCAGCCAAGATGTAGGTCTTACCCTGCCTAATGGATGCTGAACCGTCGGCAGTCTTGAGTACGCCAACCTCCATCTGGATTGGCCTTAGCTCATCAACTCTTCTGCCATCAAATCGCAAGCCCTCAGCGTTTAGCAAAGAGTCGGGTTTTACTTCTGGACTCATTATTCACTCACTTCCTCCTTCGTTTCAGTCTCTTTCTCTTCAGACTCGGTTTCTTTTTCTGTGCCATCTTTAGGTGAGTCATCCTTTGCCTCATCGACTACTTCAGTCTCAGGGGGTTCATCAGGTACCACGGGCTTCTCACCTTCAGCCGTGTCCTTTTCTTTTGCTTCTTCAACAGGCTCAGCAATTTCTTCAGCATCCCCAGAATCCTCAATATCTAGCGGCTCCTCTGCCACATCTTCTGGATGCTCTCCGCCACCAATCTTAGCCATCTCTTCTTCAAGCATCGTTTTCACACGATCTGTAAGCTTTGATGTGTGGGCTTGAGTCTCAATCATTTTGAACGCCTTTATTGCTAGGCGCATTACTTCAGTGCTTGACGTACGAATCCAAATTCGACCATTTTGACCAACCATTGTCTGGATTCGAAGAATGTCCTGAATCATGTTGATCATTGATCCTCGTCTTCCAATCACACGCGGTATCTTTGCTGGACTGATATTGAGAATCATGCCGGAATCTAGGCGTCGTAGACCTCTTCCCTTCATTCCAAGAAAAGGTCCTGTCACCCTGTCAAATGCTATTACTTCAGCAGCAACAACATCTCCTATGTCCATGTATCTGCTGATATCGTCATCATATGGCCGTCGCAGTGCGTTGTTTGCATGAAGAGATGCCAAATATGGCCCTCCGACGTCCACCTTCCAATTATTCCCCGTCACCATTGTAATGGTTCCGAGAACCAGATCGCCCTCTCGAGGAATGTAAACCCCCTCAAGTGCAACCACTTTGACGGTGTTGCCACGCAGCTCAGCGAGGCCCACCAATGCGGAGTATATCTTATCTCCGTCATCATAGGTCCCAAAAGAGGCCCGGTATCTGCCTTCAGCCAATAACTGTCCTGGGACCACTACTTCTCGTTTTTGAAAGTATACTGCCAATGTATTCCCTCATTTCAATTTGTTATCATCAATATGTTCTATTCATTACCGTCATCGAACGGTCTCTATCTTTACTTGTCCTTTACAGAGCTTGTTCAAGTCATCATAAAGCTCCTGACGCTTCGAGGCGGGAATCTCAACAAGACCGGACCACTCCCCATTCTGAGCCCATGCCTCGGACTTGATTAGTCCAGCCTTGGCAACTACGTTGTAGCCCTTCCCCGAAAATGCTGCAGGTAATGTAATCTGAAGCTTGACGCTCTCAAATGATATTGGAATGCGCTTTTACAATTCCAGGAATCTGTTCATCCGCTTTGATGAAGGGGTCGACTTGGACTTTTGCCTCCTCCATTGCCTGTCTGATTCTTTCAGGAGGATGCGGATGGCCTGTCTGTGGATTCATCGCACGTTTCGATATGCTTTCGATAATAATCTCAGTCTTTTCCTTGACGAGTTGAATGCGTTGTTCATGAGTCAGCCTGAACTCTCCATTCTTGAGTATGAGAGCTGCTATCTGGAACACATCTGAGGTTCCAAACTCCTCTTCTGCAAGTTCATCAGATGCACGGTCACCCCTCTTGGCATTCTCGTAGAGATCATAGCTCTTCAAGATGTCTTCTATGGGGATGTCACCGCCTCTTCGATATTCGAATGCCAAATCAGGATCTACGAACATCTCAAATCGCAAGTGGCCTTTTTGGATACCAATTACAACTGCATCAAGTTCAAGCCACTTCTCACCCGATTTTTTCCCTGAACCCATCAAGTGTCATTCCGCTCCTATTCAGTTGATGCTGCACTGGAGGGTTCCAAGATCGCCTGTTTCTCCGACCTGGTGAGCTTCTGGAACTTCCGTGTACTCACCGGAATCTTGGCAATCTCCACATTATCAGGCGTAAGATCAGTTTCAGTTGCTTGACGAAGTGCTTCAAGGGCAAGTTGAGTGGCTTGACCGAGTGTTTGTTTCTTGCTCAAGTTATATTTGCTCTCCAAGTATTCGCCTGCCCTCGCGCTCCCACGACCTATCACTACTGCTAAGTAACCCCAATACGTACCCACTGGATCTGTCACATAGAGACGTGGCGAATCATCATGGTCTGCTGAGCCGATAATCATTGCAACACCATAAGGTCTTGCTCCGCCTCCTTGTGTAAACTGAGCCTTCACATCACAGATGTGCTCAGCTAGTACTTCTCCAGGAATTGGCTCTTCGTAGGTCAGCCAATAGGACTGAGCCTTGACCCTGGCCTCCTGAATCAGCTTCCGAGCATCTGCCATCAGCCCAGATGTCGCTACACCGATGTGTTCATCAATCTTTGAGAGTTTCTCTATGCTTTCAGGCTCTTGAAGAGGCTTGATGTTTTTCTCAGCAAGCAGAACAATCCCTTCGTTCACAAGGATTCCTATTGATGTGGCTCCTTGTTCGACTGCTTTCTTGGCATATTCTGCCGCGAAAATCCGTCCTTCGGGACTGAAAATGCTTGTAGACATATCATAGCCTTGTCCGGGTAGACCAAACACGGTGTTTTCCTCCAAGTAG
>JASFEL010000029.1:0-7610 GCA_050124855.1 Candidatus Thorarchaeota archaeon
CCTTTTCATCCAGAATATCGCATACCACATCACTAACTATCTCAGGTCGTCTTCTCGGAATGGATTTGGACCTACCATCAAGAATGAATGAGATCTTATTATCAAAATAGACCCCTTCTCTCAATGGTACCGGTCTCCATGTACTTGTAACAAGTTCTGCGTTCAACCACTCAGCAATTCTATCTGAATTTGAGATAGTTGCACTTAATGCTACAATTTGCAGGTCTGGAAGGCTTTGCATCATCTTAGCTATAACCATTTCCAATGTAGGGCCACGTTTTGAATCATTGACTAGATGGACTTCGTCTACGACAATGATTCCAATATCTTCAAGCCACTGAGTCCTATGACGCACCAATGAGTCGGCTCTTTCGGTAGTTAGTACAACTATGTCAGCCTCTTTGAGTCGTGTGCCTGGGGAGTCATAGTCCCCTATCGACATTGCTATTGTAATTCCAAGCGATTCGTATTTCTTGAATTCAGAGTATTTCTCTCGTGCAAGCGAGCGCAATGGAACGAGGTATAACGCTTTACCACGACCGTCCAGGATGCTCTTGAGCATGCATATCTCTGATACCAGTGTCTTGCCAGCACTTGTAGGGACTGCCAGAACAAGGTTGCTACCATCTAATACTCCTGTTTCAAATGCGGACACCTGAGGTGGAAAGAGTGTGGAGATTCCAGTGGCTTGAATCAGGTTGATGACCTTCTTATTTATTGACAAGCTCTCAAGTTGCGTTGTGGTCATCTCCATTGCAAAGGTTGTCTGTTAGCTTGTGGTTGAAATTCGTATGGTACCACTGCCTTCGCCTTTGGGTCTATATACCGTGCCCTCTCGTAGAAGCCGTTCTATGATGGTTTCAGCTCTCTCTCGAGGTAGACCCTTGGCTTCTAATCTCTGCAATAGCTCGACCTCGCTATCCGAACCGTCGGTTTCCATCTCTCTGAGGGTGTTGATAATCATAGTTCTAGCGCTTCTCTGAGAGGCACTCTGCTCTGATATTACACGGTCAATGTCATATTCGCCAGTTTCAACATCAAAGGCTACCATTTGTAATGACGCTCTCATAAGGTTCACAGCCGCTTGGCCGTCCTCTTTTGTGACGTTAGTTCGCAGAGCCATTCTTGCTCGAGCTTCTGCAAGACGGACCAAGGACTCTAGCTGCCGAGCAGTAATTGGCACAGGTGCAGCCCCTCCTTCAGCCCTCTTGCGGAGACCCACATAGAAGTCCTCAATTGCCTGAGCAGCCTCCGGAGACAGCTGAGGAATAACATTGCGGTTTGCATATCCAATGTACTTCTTCAAGAGTCCTGGAGGGATTGGAGCTGTTTCATCTGTTGTCTTCCGTGGTTTCATCTGATGCATATCCAGAATGAACCTGGCTAGTTCCTTATCACGTTCTTCGTCTGGAGTGTCAATCATGACCCAGATCAAATCAAATCTAGATAATATTGTGAAAGGCAGTTTGATGTTTTCTTGCGGGGTCCACGACGTTTCATATCGGCCAAGTGTTGGGTTCGCCGCAGCTAAGATTGAAGTGCGTGCATTCAATGTTGCAACAATGCCAGCTTTTGCTATGCTTACAGTATGCTGTTCCATTGCTTCATGTATTGCTGTTCGATCATTTGGGTCCATTTTGTCGAACTCATCGATACATGCAATTCCTTGATCTGCCAAGACCAATGCTCCAGCTTCTAGTGTCATAGCTCCGCTATCAGTGTCGTGAATAACGGCTGCTGTCAGTCCTGCAGCAGTGGTACCCTTTCCTGATGTGTACAAGGCTCTGGAAGCAAGATCTGATACAAATTTCAGAATCTGGCTTTTTCCTGTACCGGGATCACCAACCATCAGAATGTTCGACCGTCCTCTCAAACGAGTTCCATCTGGCAGTGTTTTATCAACCCCACCGAACAGAAGAAGAGAGATAGACGTCTTTATGTCGTCATATCCTTGTATTGCAGGGGCGATTGATCGGTATATCTTCTCATGGACATACGGATTCTTAGACAGTTCGATTATCTCTTTCTCATCCTCTTCGGAGATTTCGAGCTGCTCATATTCCTTCTCAGCAATTTCTACCCCATTTGCTTCAATGAACACGTTGAAAGTGGCTAGCTTCCCACCCCTCCTAGAGAAGTCAGGAGTAGTTTGTAACACCCCAGTCACCTTGACCATGTCACCAGGTCGCGAAATGTCTACAATGTCGCCTTTGAGCACCACATCAACAGACCTTGGCATTTGTCCCGGAGGGAGCTCTTCAGGAGACTCTTGTATTCGGACCTTCTGCCAGTCTATGAACCGCGATTTCGCAAGCAGTAGTCTCATGGGGGTTTTCTTCCCACAGGTAGAACACAACGGAGGCTCTGTGTATCGACCTTCTTCTTGTTCTTGAGGAATTTCAGCCATGCAAACTCTGCATTGGAATGTGGCATTGACCAATAATGGCTTGACAATACTTGCACGCATCATGATGCCACTTATGCGGATAAGCTTCCCAATATGTCGCGACCGTATGTGTCTAAGAGGGACATTCTCGCTATAGTTTGTGATACGAACTTGCAGCGTGTCATGCCCAATTGTGTCCACATATTCGGGATCTTCGATTCTGAGAATGGAAACTAATGCATTATTTGTCATCTTGAGAAATGACTGAGGGTCTTCTGTGGCGAATGCCATGAAGACGTTATCAAAACCAATAAGGTCCTGGAAATTCACAACCAGTGAAGACTCGTCATCAATGGACATCTGTTGAACTCTGGACCAGTATACTGTGCTCCCTTGTTCATCCTTGTAAGTACGAATGAACTCTTCAAATCGCTCCTGTTCAGTTTCCATTTCTAATGTCATGATTGTTCAGAACACTCCGAATTTGGTCCTAATGGTGTCACACGACTCTCACACTACGTCTACTGGGTCAGATATTAAAACCCGTTCTCGTTAGTTGTGAGTGTGCCTTTTTAACTCTGCCAGAGGTGTCAGGAATTTGTACGGGCAGTGATTTGTGAATATCTTATTCCGTTACCATTTCGCGCCAAGTAGAAAGGAGTGTGCCAAGTTCATCGACAAGCCACCGCTCCTCTAATGCCATCTGCTTACGTCTGTCCTGATTTGCTCCAGACTTCGACTTCGCAACACGCCATAGTTTAGACAAACGAGTTTCGACTAGAATTTCGAGCATGTTTCGTATTTTTTCAATCTCATCGTGCTGTCTAGGACCAATCGATGTCTTGTCACTTTGCAGCTGGTTCATCTTTCGGATAATTGCAGAGTAAAGCAAAGGAGGAAATACCTGTAGTTTGTGAGGCTGTTTCTCCTCTGCATTATACAGATTCTGGAAACGTCTGAGTGATTCATACGCCTCTGTTGCATCCAAGTCAACTAGATTGTGTGCAACTAGTTTTTCAATCACCCAATTAGCAAGCTGGGTTTCGGTTCCAGACTTGAATGGACCCAGTTTTTCGCCGCCAATAGTTAATTCAGGCACATCCTTTCGGAAACTACAAGTACGTGTTTCGTTGAGAAACTGAATTTCAAATCGCTCTTTTGCAGTCCTGGCATCGTGCTGAAAGGTCATTATGTACACAGGAATCTGTTGAATGACATACCATAAAGAGCTTGTTCTAGACGACGGTTCATAGTGCTCCTTTTAGTCTAGCAGGAGTACTTTCTAACATAAGTTAGGCTTGTATTTCGAATAAACTGATGCTTCCGGAGAAGCTTTTAAGAACACTAGAAGATTGTCACCGCAGCCTACGACTGGATGGGAATCACATGGACCTAGACCTCTGGACAGAGAAATATCGCCCTCCCACACTCGGAGAGATTATTGGACAGGAATCAATCATTGAGAGTCTAACCAAGTTTGTGGAGAATAGGAATGTACCACACTGTTTGTTCAGCGGGCCGCCAGGCACAAGCAAGACTACCGCCGCAATGGCGATGGCAAGAGATCTCTTTGGCGATGCTTTTGATCGCAACTTCATGGAACTAAATGCAAGTGATGAAAGAGGGATTGATGTCGTTAGAAACCAAATAAAGAACTTCGCCCGGACTATGCCTGCGGGAAATGCTCCATTCAAGATTCTGGTCTTGGATGAAGCAGACCACCTTACTGCTGATGCTCAACATGCGCTAAGGCGTACGATGGAATCGTATGCGGGCTCATGTAGAATGATATTGATTTGTAATTATTCAAGTAGGATAATTCCACCAATTCAGTCTAGATGTGCAATATTCAGATTTGCCCGTCTAAGTGATGATTCGATAGCCAAGAGATTGAAGTTCATTGCGAAAAGGGAGAAGATTTCTGTCAATGCAAATGGACACAAAGCCATACTATATCTTGCAGAAGGAGACATGCGTGCTGCTATCAACCTCCTTCAAGCGTCTGCATCAGCAGGGGAAAAGGTGGATGATGCAGTGGTCTATTCAATAGCCGGTAGAGCGAATCCCAAGGCGATTAAGGAGATGCTGGACTCTGCAGATGTGAACTACGAAGACGCTCTAGAAAAGCTAAGGGTGCTCATCTATCAGCATGGAGTTTCACCCGTAGATTTAGCAAGGCAACTACATAGAGAGGTCCTAAAACTGGACATCTCTGAGAATCAAAAGATGCTGATTCTTGAGAGGGCTGCAGAAGCTGAATTTAGAATAGGAGAAGGAGCAAGCGGTGAAGTCCAGCTGAGTGCACTATTAGCTCATATAGGACTGGAACGGGGTAAATCATGAATCACAAGAATCTACCGTGGCCAGAACTTCATCGACCTACGAGTCTCGCGCAATTGGCTGGCAACGTTGATGCAATAAGAGGACTGAAAGAATGGGTTCAGTCTTGGATTAGAGGATCACCTACTAAGAGAGCTGCATTGCTAATTGGCCCTCCAGGCGTTGGAAAAACTGCTTCTGTTGGAGCGCTTTCTCATGATTACGATTTAGAACTGGTAGAGTTCAATTCTAGTGATAAACGAAACAAGGGGAGTATCGAGAATCAGGTCTGGAAAGCAGCAACACAGCAGACATTGGATGGCAGACTTCGTCTTCTTCTTTTGGACGAGGTTGACGGGCTCTCCGGGACCAGTGATCGGGGAGGGGTGGGTGCAATCCTCAAAATCATTGAAGACACGGTCCATCCTATCATAATGACTGCAAATGATCCGAGCAGCCCACGGCTCAAAGATTTGCTGAAAATCTGCAAGGTGTTCAAATTCGACCCAATCGAACCGTATGATATGGTGGCTGTCATTAGAGAGATTTCAGCTGCACATGATTCCACATTTACCGATGATGTGTTAGAGGGAATTGCGGACAGGGCTGGAGGCGACCTTCGAGCTGCAATATCGGATCTTGAAACTCTCTTTGTAAGCGGACGCACATCAGATATTGGACTACCGTCACGTGACGTACGTCGTGAGGTTAGGGATGCCTTTGGACGATTATTCATGACTACTGATCCAGAGGCAGCTAAGCGCGTTGTTTCAGAATTAGATATTGACCACAATCAGCTTCTTCTGTGGCTTGAAGAGAATATTCATCTTCATCTCACGACTCTGGAAGAACTTGACCAAGGGCTTGAATATCTTTCACTTGCTGATTTGTCCCTAGGACGAATTTGGAAACGTCAGAACTGGAAGTTATTGGCCTATGTATATGACTTTCTAGCAGTTGGAATGTCTGTAAGCAGAAAGGTGACGCCATATAGGAGTGTCGAGTATTCTCAGCCATCCTGGCCAATGCTAATCTGGCGCGGGAATAGAAAACGTGACAAAGAATCAGATCTTCTTCTCAAACTATCTAGAATTGCATCGGTCTCTAAGAGAAGAGCGGCACGTGCTTATAGAGATGCAATGTTCGAGATGGTCAGACAAAATCCTAGATTGAAAGCGGTCTTTTCAGACTGGCTAGAAGTCAAGGAGGGCTTCTTTGATGAAAGAAGTAATCTTCGCTGATAGCACTTAAGGTACGTCTGGACCTCCTGAGATAATTCATATGACCGCTCAACTGTTTTTGAATCCTTGAAAGGGCATACCTACTAGTATTCATTCGAATGGGAATCGCTGTTTCCACTAGTACTAGGCATTCTGGCGGAGCTGGCTCAATACCTCCTGGAATTCTGTCAATACCATCGAGATGATTTGAGAACGTTTGTATATTCATTACGCTGGTGCCAATCTGTAGAAGCAGTGATACTGTCTTTCTGATTAACTTCCAGAGAAAGTTGGTACCAAAGATGTCCATAGTAAGGCCATCATCGGATTCCAGGAGGCTTGCATTGAGAATAGTAGTTGTAGTCGGTCTATCACCATCTGGCTTAGAGAGAAGAGAGAAATCGCGGGTTCCTGACAGGAGTTGTGCAGCAGTTCTCATAGATTGCAAATCCATGTCGGATGAATCAATATCGAAATAGTACCTGTAATGTCTCATAAGTACGTCATATCGGGGATTGAAGTTGGATGGGGCTAAAGTAGATGCCCACAATGCAATATCAGATGGAAGATGTCTATTAACTCTGTCAATGTCGAGTTTCTTTTCTGTTTTTATTAACACAATTTGACCTATGCTATGCACTCCACGGTCAGTACGACCCGAGAATTGGACCGTCTGAGTAGAGTAATCGGTCTTACTCTTCGGGTCCCACTGATTCAACGCTTCAATCAGTTCACCTTGTACAGTTATGAGGTTTGGCTGAAATTGGGATCCATGGTAACGATCTCCGAGATAGAAAAGACGTGTAATATAGGAATGCAACTGGTAGACCTCTTAGTCATGACTGCCATAGTCCAAACAGATTTCGTAAGGCTCGTGCCCTGTGGTCCTCTATTCGATAACGGTAGATTTTGATTCTCCCGAACATCTTTTCCTCGACAAGACCTGATGCGATAAGCACTTCGAGATGTGATTTGGTTGAGCTATGATTCAAAGAAACTCTCCGACAGAGTTCGGATATGTTCAACTCGCTGGAAGTGGCCAGTTCTTTTATTATTTTGATTCTTCCTCTTGAAGAGAATAGCTCCTCTATCGGTACTCGGAAACTGTCATCAGCATCAGTAGGAATCATGTAAACCCCCTATTAGGTAAGTAAATCGAGCAGATGTTGTTCTAGCATTTCAGCTGGCACATCAGAGAGTCCTATCAGAGTTGTCTGGCCTCTCTGTCCAGCACCAGAGCGTTTTGTGTCTAGAAGTCCATGAGCGTTTAGATCCTGCACCCACTCCCAAATCTGAGTGTGAGCCCTTGGTTCTTCGTTATACTCCTCACATATCGGATGATACATCTCTTCGAGCTCGCCCATTGTGATGTAGGCACCCCGATTCACCTTGAGTTGTCTTGCGGCTGCTAAAAGAAGAAGCATGTTCTGTCGTGGAAGAGCTGCAAATACTTCCTTCCTCAACTCAGGATGTGTGTCGGCCTTAGCCTTACGAGCATAGTCAGGAATCACCTTTCTAGAATCCATACTATCGGCCTGTTTCCCTGCACGCCACAGGAGTTCGATTGCATAACGAGCATCTCCACGTTCTGAGGCAATATCACAGATGAGCTGTAGTGTCTCGTCCATGACTGTATCTTGCTCGAATGCCGTATCTACTCGCCCCTTTAGAATATCATACAGAGC
>JASFEL010000030.1:0-7552 GCA_050124855.1 Candidatus Thorarchaeota archaeon
GACGCTCCCAATAATACGGCATTTATTTGTTGCCCTGTGTTTTCGCAGAGCTTTTAGAATGTCATCGGTATTGGAGGAGTCAACAGTCATAACCGCAGTTCCCTCACAGCTCATGTGTAGAGCATCGAGTCCAAGAATCTCGCACAATGAAACAACTGCAGGTCGTACTGGAATATGACTTTCTTGAATCTCAAATTCCACTCCGGACTTGGATGCAACCTCATTCAATGCAACTGCTGTACCTCCACGTGTGGGGTCCTTCATTGCGTGCACCCCTCCCACATCCAAGCAGGCGCGGATTGGTTCCCATAGTGGTGCAACGTCACTAGTGAGGTCGGTGTCGAACTCAAGACCCTCTCTATGAGCAAGTAGTGATGTTCCATGGTCACCTATTGGTCCCGTCACGATAATGTCGTCACCGGGTTGTGCACCGCTGTCTGCTACTGGTTGATCTCCGTAGATAACACCAATGCCAGTGGTAGACATAACAAGACTGTCAAGTGTGCCTTTGGGCATGACCTTTGTATCACCGGCAATCATCGCCACGCCAATTGGTTCAATCACATCGTTCAGCGACTTGAGGATACTCTGCAAGGTGTCAATCTCAAAGCCCTCTTCCACAATGACTGTGTTTGTCATGGCTACTGGGTGTGCACCCATAACTGCAAGGTCGTTCACTGTGCCACAAGCTGTTAGTGTTCCGATATTACCTCCAGGGAAGAACAAAGGATGAACTGTGTGAGCATCAGTGCAGACAATGAACCGTGCGTCATTTAGTTGGAGTGTGGCACCATCATCCATCTCATCAAGACCTATTGATCCGAGTTTCCTGCGACTGAATGAAGGAATTATTACATCCTCTAGTAGGCGTTGCATCACCCTTCCGCCCGCGCCATGTGCGGTCTCTATTCGAGTCATTCTTTTGCCTCCGCTCAGGTTATCATCGCCCGTAGTCGTATTTGAACCGGACTGTTTGGACGGTCATTGGTCACAATAACTTGGCCAGTAAGCAAGACTTAAAACCACTCTGCAGTGAGCGACAGTGACCCAACTAAGAGGTAGTCAGAAATGGGTGTCTGGCATAGACGATCAGGTCGCACAAAGACAGGTGCAAGGCTCAAGCGGTTCAGAGGGAAGAGAAAGCATCAGATGGGACGCACTCCAACTGAAACAGTGATAGGAGATACCAAGAGGACTCTCATTGAGAGCAAGGGTATGAAGACCAAGAGCCCAGCTCTTAGAGTCAAGATGGTGAATATCACAGATTCAAAGAAGAAAGAGACCTATCGTGTAGAAATTCAGGATGTAGAGATGAACCCTGCCAGCATGGACTACCAACGCCGAAAGGTCATCACGAGAGGCACTATTATCAAGACTGAGAAGGGTCGCGCTAAAGTCACAAGCAGACCTGGACAGGATGGAATTCTTAACGCAGTCTTAATCTAACTGACGTCAATAGGCTGCAGCATTTTATCCAAGTCGAATTCAGGCTTCCACAAACAACTCGTTCTTGAAAGCAGTGAATAGCACACCTGCAATGATTGCACTGATGATTACTGATGCGGTCCGTTCGAGTAGCATGACTGGGAAAATCACAGTCCCGAAGAGAAAAGCGTCAAGCCCGAGGAGATAGACAGATCCCAGTGTCATCATCGAGAAATCTGCCAACGATCCGATAAGCGTCAATGGTATTATCTGGAAGGGGATTCTTGAGAAGGAAGCAGCTGAGTCAAAGCGAAACTTGAATGCCTGAAGAACTACCGCCACCAGTGCAGCTAGTGCATATGGTAGGATAAACCACCATGCTTCGTATAATGGTAACAAGTATAGCAAAAGTACAAGCAAGAGATAAACTGCAGTTATCAAGGGTCCAGGCACTTTGATTCCCTGAAACTCTGTGATTGGCCGAAGACACAGGCCTGTCAACAGACCAGAGATAGCGGGTCCTAAGATTATTGTCGGGATTGCAAGATATAGTCCTGCAAATTGGATGGAAACTATTGTTGCCAAGAGACCTGCGATTCCCCCAAAGACAAAGCCATAACGAGGGCCAAGTACCAGGCCAAACAGGGGTGCAATGCATATAGCGAAGCTCAAGATGCTTCCTGATCCCGCAGGACCTATGAACTGACTCATAGGAAGAACAACTGCAATTGCATAAACTGCCGATAGTATAGCGCCAACTGCGATAATCTTGGACGAACTAGTCGACTTAAAGGATTCAAGTTCAATCGTTTCGGACTGATCTTCATTCATATGTTGACTCCCTCGTAAAGCCTATCGGCGGCACTTTGTATGCTTTTCGTGTGTTTGTATCAATGTAATAGAACGCATCTAAAGCCTATGGAGCTACGACCTCAGCTTCAATATTCGTAATGACAAAGTCCTTGCCGCCTGTAATCACAGTTGCACTACTTTGGCATTTTGGACATTTCATCGGGGCGAACATAGCAACCTGTGAAGGTACTTCATCCTGTAGCTGAGCCACACCTTCATGTGCACACTGTTGACACTTGATACGCCCCCTCACCTTTTTGATTTTTAACATGGCACCCTCAAGTATCGTCTTCTTGCTCGCTATCTCAAAGTTGAACTCGAGCTGTTCAGGTATTAGAAAAGTGAACTCGCCCACCTCGACGTTAACAGCGGTCACTCTCTTCACATCGTGAGTTTCAGCTGCCTGGACTGCGGCTTCTACGATTGAACACGCGGCTGAGAACTCGTGCATGCTATGATACTCCTGTCTTTGGACTGTTTGCTGATTGTTAAGGCGTTTTTGATGTGGCAGGTTCAGTCAAAACAGTCAAGTAGGATGTTCCGCACCAGAAATCATCACCTCAGGGGAATGGAGAGAGTGTCCAAAGCTTCTAAGTCCAAGAAGACAACTAAGAAGAAAGCAAAAAAGACAGGTACATCGAAGCAGAAGAAGAGCGAAGCAGGCACGAAGACAAAGAAGACTGAGAAGAAAGCTGCAACGAAGAAGAAAACTACTCCCAAGAAAGCCAAAGCAGCCAAGAAGAAAGCTGCCAAAAAACCGACTAAGAAAGTGAGAAAGAAGCCTGCAAAGAAGGATTCATCCATTTTGGACGAACTGGCAAAAGAAATCCAGAGCAATGACGAACAAATAGCTATGGGAGCAATCGAGCGTCTAGGGACACTTCAAGACAAGCGTGCCACTGAAGTACTTGTACAAGCACTAGGCGATTCACGGTATATGGTACGGATACATGTAGCAGCACAACTTGGCGAGCGTAGGGATAAGACATCAGTAGGTCCACTGATTGATGCACTCAAAGACAAATCGTTATTCGTTAGACAGACGGTGGCAGGAGCCCTAGAGAATATAGGTGGTAAGAAGGCTACTGATGCTGTGAAGACTGCAGAGTCTAAAGGCATGCTACTAGACGAATTACCTGAAGGTGTTCGGCTATAGAAACGAAATGGGGGATTTGAGCGAATTTCGCTTATATTGAATGGTCATATCTGAAAAGATGCGCATAACATGGAGCGATTTAGGAAATGAATGACCCTGATGAGATTAAGAAGATAGAAATTGCGATCAAGGAATTAGACCTTGACTTTATGCGCGGATTGCTGTCTGAAGATGAATACAATAGAAAGACTGGTGATCTAAGAGTGCAGTTGAGAGAGGCAGGAGGAGTACCTACAGGTCTCTCAGAGGCACGTGAAGCACTTACACCTACACCTTCTATAAAGCCCGCAATGACCGACCCGGTCACTGCAGTCAAGAAGACCGTTCAGGCAATGCGCCGAATCTCAATAGAACGAATCGCTCAGGATTCGGGTATCAGCGCCATGAACGTCACGCGTATCCTAAGTGACCTTTTGGATGGGAGAGAATTGTCTGGCAGGATTGACCATGATGCAGGAGACTTCGTTCTTGGGACTGGGACTGGCCCACCTCCGAAGACAATTGGTGCTTGTCCCTACTGCAAGAGCGATTTGGAAAGAATTGCAGTGAAGGGAGAAACAATCACCTGTACCATGTGCCGAGAGTCATTCATCGTGTCTTAGATGATGGGCATTTGAATCAATGGATTTCTGAAGAGATAAGTGCGTTAGAGCTATACCCAATTCAGGTGTTTCTATATGACTCTCTTCAAGGCGTGTTTGACTGGTGATGAGCCTGGAGCAGCATCCCTTGTCAGCGAGATGGTGTCGAAGAGTCAGCCATCAGCCATCTGGGCGATTTTAATGCATGCTGCTGCCTGGAATGAACAACGCGACTTTGATACGCCCCACTCTACTATCATAACGCACTCAATTCATCGAATGATTCAGGAACTTGGACCCAATCCTGATGTCTTGGCAGTAAAGCCTCCTACTCCCAAGCTTAAGACACCGAATGACCTTGTCGAACCCCTGCAAAAGGCACTCCTCGAACGCCTGGCATTGAATCTAGCAGCAATTGATCACTGGATTAAGGACCGTGGACCCAGATACAATGTTGACACTAGACTCGATTCTTTAGATATGACCATGCGCAACTACACTCAGTCGGTCAGGAAACAAGCACACATGAGTGCACTCAGTTTTGCACTACGACTTGGAAGCCGTGATGATCCTATTCGACTCCGACGTGTGACCGCATCTCTAGCAGCAGAAGACGCTGATAACATTGGGCACGCCTTCATCATGCCAGTTTCTCTAGTTACCGAACTCCCACAATCTAACTACAAATTCCCGTATCAGGCGGCTTTATGGCATCTAACAGAGTATCTTGTCAGAAAGGTGCCAAGAAAACAACCTGATGGCTTCAAAGTAGATGATCAGATGGAGAAGATGGCTTCACCGACGAGCCTATCGAAGCATAAAAACCTCATAGCCACCTCTACTGTTGAGTACGGAATTCTTGGGCATAACGGGATTTTGGCACAAAGAATAGCCTCTGCCGCAGAAACAGGGCTTGTACATAGTTACACTGTTGATTGGTTGCTGGATAGGTTAAAGCAGAACGTCAAGACGAAACCTCTAACCACACAGCAATTATCAGTTGATAAACTCATGAAGAGGAAACTAGGGACTGACTGGGACCAGTTGCCGAGTGGCATAGACCTGCCAAACTCAGGAAAGGTCAGGCTATGGTTGGTCAAGAATGCCACTGACTACTGGGACAGAATGATGGAATTGAAGTCAAATGTCTTTGAGAAGATAATTCCTGACATATCAAAGAAGGACTGGCCCGTTGTGAGAGCAGCTCAGTATGCTATGTCTGCCCTTAACGGAACACCTAGAGCTTCACATGTCATCATCTTCACTCAGGCGATTTGGTCATTAGCTGAACAGGGACTGATTGACAACTCTCTTGCTGCTCTTCAGGTTCACAGAATGCTGAAGCAATATCTCAAGGAAAGGTAGTGTTGTCAGACCTTCTCGTATTGGAGCACATTCTCCTCTTGAAGAATGAGTCTGAACAGACCTGACTCCTCAACCGTCGCCATACATCCCTCAGGAGAGGCATGATCAATGAGGATTACTAGTTTTCCTGAAGGTTGCAATGTCCTGTGCATTTCCTTCAAAAGGCCGATTTTATCATCTATCCATGTGTACACATCGATGAGAAGCGCAAAGTCAAGATGATTATCAGGAAGACCTGTAGCCAGATCAGATTGAATTGTTTCAACGTTTGAGAGACCTTCTTTCTTGGCTCGTTCCTTGACCCGTTCAATGGCGAGGGGATGAATATCTAGTGCATAGACCCTTCCAGACTCTCCGACAAGCCTAGCTGTGGGGACAGTGTAGCTTCCAATGCCGCATCCATAATCCAAGACATGATGCCCGTTCTCAATTCCAAGCGCACTTACGAATTCTGCAGGTTTCCTGAATCTTTCACGAAATCGGAGATACCATGCCATCACGCGATAGCTTGTGTTCGACGTGTGAGGTCGATTTGTGACTGTACCCATTGTTTTCACCATATAATACTTCAAAATCTAAAGTATTTAAGTTTCAAAGTGTGAAGCTGGAAAGTCACTTCCTAAATATGAAGTAATAGAAATCAGAGGAAAGAAGGGAGAGGACTCTAGCCTCTCCTCAGTTTCTATGCATCGCCCTTTCTGTAGGACTCAGCCAGAAGATCAGGGATGTAACGGACTTTCATCCCAGTGGAGCTTTCCTTCATCATGTCATTGAGCTGGATAGTGCAGAATGGGCACTCAGTTGTGACCATGTCAGCACCTGTGGCCTCTATGTATTCCTTCCTTGTGATGGCAATCTTCTGAGAGAGCTCACGTTGTCCTGCACGGACTCCACCACCAGCACCACAACATCGATTCTTGTATGGGTCCTCAATGTATTCCACACCTGGAATCAGTTTGAGAACCTCAATAGGCTCATCAAAAACATGCTGACCTCTACCCAAGTGACAGGGCTCATGATAGGTGACTTTCATCTTGATTTCACCCTTTGGCGGAACTATATTTTCCTTACCGATCACCTGAATCATGTACTCAGCCATATCATAGACCTTGTAAAGGGGTGGCTCACCACGCTCTTCCTCAATGAAAGGGTGATGGTCTTCACGTAGTGTTTTACCACATCCAGCACATGCAACAACTACTGTGTCACAGTCATACTTCTTACAGGCCTCCTCAAAAATCTCAGTGACTCTTCGCGCAGCAGCATGAGCGGTATTGAGATCACCAGTCCTGAAGGCCGGACTCGCACAACACCATTGTTCCTTAGGAACGACTACATCGATATTGTTTCTGTTGAGGACGTCAATCAATGCTTTTCCAGTATTCTGCATCCTGTAGTCAATAAGACATCCTGTGAAGAAAGCAACTCGACCATTTGGTTTGTCAACAAAGAATTCTTCGGTTTCGATGGCTTTCAATAGTGGAAGATCCTTTTCAGGTACTGCTCTACCCGTCTTGTTGATTTGATCGACAAATCCTTGTTGACCCTCAGCCAGCGGATAGCCTGCTTCAACGGCTTTTGCCCGGAGAAGCTCGACTGCCAAGGCGGGAATTTTGATTTTCTTTGGGCAGATGTCTTCACACATCTTGCAAGTGGTACAGCTATATATTGACTCGTTCATGGCCATAGCTACACGGTCTTCAACATCACGTGGGTCAAGCTCGAGCCTAGCAAGCTGACGAATTATCATTGGTCCCGGATAGTCCCATGTTTCGTGAACAATTGGGCAATTTGACAAACACGCACTACATTCGATGCATTTGCGTATCTCTCGAACCTTCTCAATCTCTTCAGCATGAATAATCTCAGGTCGCTCTGGCTGCTTGTCACGTGCAACATAGGGTCGGATTCGCCTAATTCTGAATGTGGTCTGTGCCATGTCAACAACCAGATCCTTGATGACGGGCATCTTCTCCAAGGGCTCTAGAACTAGCTCTTCGTCTGGTTCGACCTTGGTTCTGCAGGCAATTCGTGCAATGGTGTTAACCTTTACTGCGCAAGAACCACACTGGCCACCTCTACACTCCCAACGGAAAGCTAGGCTGGAGTCGAACTTGTCCTGAATGAAAAGCAGAGCATCTAGGACTGTCATTCCAAGCTCGTACTCGACATC